>CAMWMK010000075.1 GCA_947175295.1 uncultured Porphyromonadaceae bacterium | reverse complement strand
GAAATGCCGACCAATTTTGCGAAGGATATTGCAATGTGTGATATTTTCATTAACTTTGCATTATGAAGCAGAACAACGAATCAAATATAGTGAGCATCGACTCCATAGATGCATACAACAAACTTTACGGCCTTACGACCGACCACCCGCTCGTGACTGTCCTCGACCTCAAGAAAGCTACGAGAAGCGTCAACCATGTCCGCATGGACTACGGCGTCTATGCCCTCTATCTTAAGAACGGCGTCAACTGCACCCTGATGTATGGCCGCCAGCCCTACGACTATCATGAAGGCACCATAGTCAGCTTCCGCCCCGGTCAGCTGATTGGAGTGGAGATGGACAAGGAGGAAGTGGCTCCCGACGTCATTGGGTTGATGTTTCATCCCGACCTTATCTTCGGCACTCCGCTCGCAGCGAGGATTGACGGTTATCGGTTTTTCGACTATTCCCAGCGGGAGGCCCTCCATCTTTCGGCGGAAGAACGCGCCATCTTCATGGAATGCCTCCAGAGGATAAAGAAAGAGATAGAGCGCCCAGTCGATCGCCATACCGCCGAAATCGTGGCCAGCCACATTCAGGTGCTTCTCGACTATCTAACCCGTTTCTACGAACGCCAGTTCATCACCCGCCATAAGGTCAATTCCGACGTGCTCAGCCGTTTTGACGCCGCCCTGAAGGAATATTACTCATCCGGAAAGGCTGTTGACGGAATTCCTTCTGTAGCTTATTTTGCCGATATCGTCAATCTCACCCCCGGCTACTTCGGCGATTTAATCAAGAAAGAGACTGGAAAGACGGCTCAGGAACTCATAGCCCTGCGCGTGACGGAGGAAGCCAGGAAGCGGCTTGCCGAGACCTCCGACGATATCAGCATCATAGCGTATGATCTCGGTTTCCAGTATCCCCAGCACTTCACCCGAATGTTCAGGAAGCAGACCGGTAAGTCTCCCCGCGAATACCGCCTATCTTTGGACACTAAAGTTTAATATCATACGTTTTTGCCTTAAATTCGTAATTGATTTACAAATTTAAGGCAAAAAAATCATATATGCAAGTATTTTGGGCTTTTCTATTCTCCTGCTTTCAGGAATGGTTTTTTATACCATAATGCCGCTACTACGAGGGCATACGCGCTGAAGATGAGCCAGGGCCAGATCCAGTCGCCCATGAAGAGCCTCAGGGTAGAATCTCCGGCAGATACTGTTTCCCAGCTGCACCAGTGGTTGACTACCGCTCCCGCCGCTATTATGCCTGTAGAGGCTCCCACTCCGTTGCTCATAAGCATCATGACGCCCTGCGCAAGACCTTTCATGTCTTTCGGAGCGATCTGCTGGATATGCAGATGTCCCGCTATGGTGATGAAATTGAACGCTATGCCGTAGGCGAGCATCGAGCCTATCAGAAGCCAAAGCCCGTCTGTCGGGTTTCCGAGTCCCAGCATAAGAAACCGCAGGCTCCATGCAATCAGACCCATCGCATAGACCCATCTGATCCCTTTCCGCTTCATGGCCACCCCCACAAGCAGGATGCAGAAGGCTTCCGAGATCTGCGATAGGGAGAAAAGCATTGTGGCGTTGCCCGCCGCCAATGATCCCGCATACTCCGGATAGGCCGTGAAGTGGGTTATGTAGGGAGTAGCGAAACCATTGGATATCTGAAGGCAGACTCCTGAGAAAATCACGAAAACGAGGAATATCGCCGCCTCCCTGATTCCGAAAAGCTTCCTTACGGCACCGAAGATGCCGACGCGCTGAGCCGATTGGAGCGGTGGCGCCTGTTTCGTTCCCTCCCGCTTCGGAAGGGTTAGCGCATAGGCCGCAGTGATGATACCCATCGTTCCGCTGCAGAAAAGCTGCATGGCGTTGTATTGAAACCTCTGATGTCCCGGATCCGTAGCGTCGCTGAGGGTGAAATGCAGTCCTCCGTCGGCTATGTAGGCGGAATTGACCATCCACATTGCGGCGATGAATCCCACAGTGCCCCAGATTCTGATATGGGGAAACTCTGAGACTGTATTGAGCCCCTTCTGTTCCAGCAGTCCGAACGATACGGTGTTGGCAAGAGCCATGGTAGGCATATAGAATGCGAGGAAGCAGAGATAGAGCGCGTAGGCGGGCATGAAGTCAAGCAGCGGATGCGCCATGGCATAGCTCCATAGTCCTAACATAGCCGCTCCGGCTGCGAGATGGCAGAAGCTTAGCAGGCGGTGGGGTGATCGCGACCTGTCGGCCAGCCGTCCGAACAATGATGGGGTGATGATCGATACGAGCCCGATGGCCGCGTAAAACCATGCTATGTCGCGTCCCAGGCCATAGGCGCCTAAGAACTGCCCGAGGCTTGTCAGATAGCATCCCCATACGCCGAACTGCAGGAAATAAAGTATAGAGAGTCGCTGTTTCATCTTGTCGTAGTTAAAGTTTCGCAAGCTCTCTTAAAACTTGAATTCCACCCCTCCCATTAGCGTGGTTCCGGGCATCGGGCATCCGTAGATGATCTGGTAGTGCTTGTCGGTGATGTTGTCTATCTTGACCGACAGCGTCACCGGAGCCTTGCCCTTCAGCGTGTAGGCCGCGCGGAGGTTGAGCAGCGAATAGCTCTCCTTGCTTCCGTTGGGATTGCCGTTCTGCATGCTCCATATGCTCATCTCTTCAAGCGTGAAACTGAAGTCGCCGGGAGAATATATCACTTCGGCGTTGAGTTTGTTTTTCGGAGAGTAGAGGTTGTCGGAGTCCGTGTGCAGGTACGACCACGACGCGCTTGCCTGAAGGTTGCTGAGGATGGAGTAGGCCGCTTCTACCTCAAAACCCTTGTTGCGGAACTTTCCCGTGTTGACGTTGCGTGGCCGGCCGTCTTCGCGCACTGTCTGGATCATGTTTCTGCCGTCGATGTAGAAGATGGCGGCGCCGAGCATCAGCCTGTAGTCAAGGAAGTGCTGGCGGTAGCTCAGCTCGTAGTTGAGCATGTATTCCGGCTTGAGGTCGGGATTTGCCGGCGGATAGAGATAGAGTTCCCTGATGTTTGGGGCGCGGAATCCTTTGCTGAACGATCCCTTTATCTGTGCCGTGCCTGTAGGCCTGACGATGAATCCGGCCTGCGGCACCCACTCGTTGCCGTAGGTCGATCCGTGCTGCAGGCGCACTCCTCCGTTGATGTTCAGTATGTCATGGAAGAAACCCTGCTGCATCATCACGTAGCCCGCTATTTCATTGACGTTGTGTCTTGCCTCCGACGTGCGGATTGATTCATCTTCCTTGTTGGTGTTCCATACGTGTCCTCCCCAATGCTGGAAGTCGATGCCGGCTGAAAGCGTGTTGGCCTGCCAGAGATATAGCGATTCGTATGCCGTCACTCCCATATTGTAGTCGGTGGAGTGGAAGATATAGTCTTTCGGTGTGGTGCCGGGAGTGTTTCCGTCGTCTACGTTGTTACGTCCCCAGTTGATGTAGCCCTGTATGCCGCCGTCGCATTTCTCATAGTTGTTCTTGATGTAGAGTCCGCCGGTGCCGCGCACTACGTCGGTCCACATGTTTTCAAGCGGATCCTGAAGCGTGCCGGGGTTGTCGGCATGCGTCTGGGTCATGTCGAGCATGCCGGCCAGGCTCCAGTGTCTAGATGCCGCGTATTTCAGCTGGGCGAACTCGTTGGCGAGCCAGAAGGCGCTTCCGGCCCTGTTGCCGTTGCTTCGGTCGAGCTGTCCGGAGAGGGTGGCTGAGAATTTCCCTTTCTTATATCCTGATGAAAGTGCGAATTTCTGGGTGGAGAATGATCCGAACATGGCGCGCGCACGTCCTGTCAGTCCGTCTTCACGCTGGGTGTGGGTGATGAGGTTGATGGAGCCTCCCATGGCATTCGAGCCGTAAAGGAGCGACGACGGCCCCTTCACTATTTCTATGCGTTCTATTCCGTTGGCCACATAGGTGTCGGCTACGCTGTGGCCGAATACTCCGGCCCATTGCGGCTGGCCGTCGATCATGAAGAGCACTTTGTTGCCTTGGCCTACGCCGCGTATGTTGACGGTGCCCGCGCTGCCGCCCGATACGCCGTAGCCGGCAAATCCTCGTTCGGTGACGAAGAGTCCTGCCACTTTGGCCGTGAGCACGGGAAGAAGCGAGCTTTCTCCCGACTGCTCGATCTGGGAGGATGATATCTGTGTGACATTGAGGGGGATGAGTTCCGGATCTGTCTTAAGCGGAGCGGTGACCACGACCTCATTGAGGTTCATTGTGTCTCGGGGGGTCTCGATGGCCGATGCATTTGAGGATATCAATGCAAGCAATGCGGAAGCTGCGGGATATATGGGTCTCATGAACTGAATTTTGGGTTTGGATGTTTGTGTTGATGTAGTTAAGCGTCGCGGGCGCCTCGTCGGCAACGCCGGCGACTAAATCGCGGTGCAAAATTAACCAATAATTTGTAATTTACAAAATATTTAGTTAACTTTGTAGAAAATTAACCAAATAATCACTGAATATGACTCAGGAGGAAATTGAATTCTTCGACCGTCTGGCTCCCGAATGGGATGCCAATGAGGTGCGCTCCACTCCGCAGCGGATCGGCGCTATCCTTGATATGCTCCCTATCGCGGAAGGGGATGATGTTCTTGATCTCGGCACCGGTACGGGCGTGCTTGTGCCTTATCTCGTGGAGAGGGTGGGAGAGAAGGGCCATGTGGTCGGCATAGATCTGTCTGACGGCATGCTGTCCTTGGCCGTTCGGAAATACGGTCATTTCCGCAACGTCGAGTTCCTGAAGATAGATTTTGAGGAGGAGCAGATTCCGGGTAAATACGATCTCGTGTTGCTTTATTCGGTATTCCCTCATCTTCACTATCCCAAGGATACGCTTGCCTGGCTCTTCCGGATGAACATGAAGGAGGGGGGGCGCCTCGTGATAGCCTTTCCCTCGGATGAGAAATTCATCAACGCCATCCATCATGAGCGCGACTCAGACAGCGACCATCTTCTGCCGGCCGCTCAGCTGGCGGAAGTCATCAGGGAGTGGGGGTATGACGTGGAGATAGCCGCCGACACTCCTGATGCCTACGTCTTGATCATAGCTTGAATCAATATGCAATCCCGTTTTTGATAAGGAGTTCCTTCAGCCTGAGGTTTTCAGCGCGCAGGGCGTCCACCTCGTCGCGTAGGTCGTCGAGGCGTTCCGACAGCCGGTCATTTCTCAGGCTGAGGAAATCCACACGGTCGGCGAGTGCTTTCTGCTTTTCCCCGCTCGAGTCGCTGCGCTGATGGGCGAGGTCGTGGAAATGGTTGAGAAGCTGGGTCAGGGAGTCTCCTTCGTCGTGCAGATGGGTGTGGGGCGGCACTGCCGCGTCATGGCATTCCTCCATGATGTAGCCGTCAAGGGCGTTTGCGCCGTAGATGGTCTTCAGCTTCTCAAGCCTGTCTTCCGGCAGGCGGCTGCGGCCGTTCTCTATGGCGGAAAGGAAACTGGGGCGTATTTCGAGCATATCGGCCAGCGCCCGCTGGCTTACACCCTGCGATTTACGGAATCTGACGAGATCTATTCTGTTCATGACGACTGCGTTTCGATTATTTCTCTGCAAATTTACTTAAATTTACTGAATTCTCCAAATCCAGCCCACTAAACATTTGCTTCCTCTCGCCTTGATGTTAAAGTATCTCCTCCATGCCGATCTTCTGCACCTGCATTCCGAGTGATTCATAGAATCTGATTGCGTTCTGATTGCGGCTCCATACATTTAGCGTGATATTGTAGAAGCCGTGCTCTTTGGCGTAGGCTTTCACATATCCGTAGAGGGCCTGCCCTACGTGCTGCCCCCTAAATTTCTCGCTTACGCATAAGTCGTCGATATATAGAGTCTTAACCTTCCTCAGGTTGTTGCTGTCGGCGTGGTCTTCTATTATGCAGAAGCAGTATCCTGCGAGTGTTCCCTCCCCGTTGATGGCTGTGAATACCGGAGTGGAGGGTCGCTTGATGATTTCGGCGAGTTCTTCCGGAGTGTATTTGGTGCATCCGTGTATGAAGAGGTCGGGTCTGCCGTCGGCATGTATGTCGTTCACCTGGTGGAGCAGGTCCATTATCTCCGGGCAGTCCCGCTCCTTCGCTTTCCTTATCTCGATTTTCATTTGCTTTCAGGGTTTGATGTGTTTATGATAAGTTGTGCGAGCGGGCGCTTGGGCACGTGATGCACTCCGTCTGCCGTCCTGTAGTATTTGAAGTCGGCGTCGTCATCATCGGGCATGTCTTCTATCCTTACTTCTTCCGCGGGATAACCTATTGCGAGCACGTAGCGCGGTGTGTATCGCTCGTCGATACCTAATTCTTCAGCCAGTTTCGGAGCATTGAAGGCCTTGATGATGCATCCCCCGAGTCCGAGGGTCCGCATGCCCAGTGTGATCGCCTCCAGTTGAAGACCGTCGTCGCAAAGGCAATCCTTTCCATACTTGGTGTCAAGACACTGTATGAGGTAGGCCGAAGGTCGCTCCCCTTTCTCCGGACCGTCCCAATCCTGGAAATACCCCGCCCATTTCAGAAGAGGAAACACTTTTCCCTTCTCTTCGTCGGAGGTGACAGGCAAGTAGCACAGGGGCTGTGCGTTCCTGCCCGAAGGACAGTATCGTGTGAGCTCCACGAGTCTGAGGAGCGTTTCTTCCGCCACCTCCCTGTCTTCCCGGAAGCGGCGCACTGTCCTGTCTGATATCATCAGATTTCTCAAGCTTTCAAAATTCATATCCATATCGTTCAAATTCAAAGTCTCACTTAATTTTTTTAACTCTTAACTCTTAATTCTTAACCCTTTAATCTTCTAACCCTCAACTTAAGCTTGCTTAAGTTGAATCGTTCATTCGTCTTCGGCGAGCATATTAGGATGCGCCGCCATGAAGGAGTTGTAGATTTGTGATGCTTCATATTCCTGGCAGGATGCCATGTATCGGGCCAGCTGACTGTTGCCATGCATCAGCGGGCGGTGGTTGAGTCGCTTCGTCACTTTTTCTCCTTCCCGCAACAATGCCCTGGATTCTTTGGAGAGATAGCGGTCCTGAAACTTTTCCCAGATGTAGTCCACGGCCTCTCCCGAGGGATGCACCATGTCGGATGAGTAGAACCGATAGTCGCGTAGGTCATCGTTCACTATCTCGAAAGAAGGGAAATATTCCGCATTCCCGTTGTGGAGGCATATCTCCTCGCATGCGAGCTGCAGTATGGCTTTCGAACGGCTGTTGCCCTCGAAACCATCTTTCAGGTGACGCACAGGACTCACCGTGAATATCACGCGAAGATCAGGATACTTCTGGGCAAAATGCTGCAACAGGCCATTCCACTCCTCTGCAATCTCAGCTACCGACAACCGACGCCGCTCAAATATTTCGGCGGGAAACTTATGGCAGTTGGCTACAATATATCCGGGCTTTTCATGCAGCTCGTAGATCCAAGCAGTACCGAAGGTCACTATCAGCGTGCGAGCCTCCTCCAGATGGATGCGGAGTGCATTCAGGCGTCGCAATACGCGGTCTTTCGTATCCTGCTCGCTGTAGGTGGTGGAGCCGGAATCGGTAAGCCACGACACCCACAGTCGATCCCTCTGTGCTATTGACTCGTTGATCACATCAAAAATACTTACTTCTCCGAAAGAAGACGCGATCTTCAGTATCTTCGCTATGGATGAAGGATTGAAAAGCGTACCTGTCAAGTTGGGGAATGCCCTCCAGCGGCACATGCGCATCCGCTCGCCGATGTAGTCGGTGAAGCATGATCCTATAAGCACAGCGGGTTGTTCCGGATCGATAAGCCGTTGGTCAGGCCTCGCCTCATATTCAGTTCTGAATTTCATGTCTTTTTCCTTTATATTCGTTTCGCAGCGACTCGTCACACCGGCTCCATATGCACATTGATATAGCTTTCCTCGCCATATTCCTTGCGTATGGCTTGCTCTATGCTGGTGGCTATTTCGTGTGCCTTCGTAAGGCTGAGGTTGCCGTCCATCTTCACGTGCATGTCTACGGCAATCGCATTTCCGATCTTTCGCGTGCGCATATTGTGGAGTCCCCTCACACCGTCGATACTGCGTATCAGTTTGTCGATTTCATCCGTCTGCTCTTTTGGAAGCGAAGCCTCCAGCAGTTCGTTGATGGCCGGCTTGATGATGTCATATCCGGCCTTGATGATGAAAATACTCACCACTGCGGCCGCCAGCGGATCGAATATCCTCCACTTCTCACCAAGAAACATCGCGCCTCCGATGCCTACCATCGTACTGATGGAGGATATGGCGTCGCTTCTGTGGTGCCATCCATTGGCTATTACGGCGTCGGAATTAAGGCGTTTTCCTTCCCTTACCGTATATCGGTAGAGGATTTCCTTCGCTATCACAGATACGAACGCTACAGCAAGGGCAATCCATGTGGGTTCGGGAAGCGCCTCGCCGTTAAGGCTCTTCCACACCTGCTCGCCGCCGTTGATCAGCAGTCCTATGCCGGCGGCGGAGAGCAGCACACCGATTATTGTGGTGGCCAGCGTTTCAAACTTCCCATGCCCATAGCGGTGTTGCTCATCGTTCGGTTTGCCAGAAATGTGCACGAACACAAGCACGATTATGTCGGTGATGAAGTCGGTCAGCGAATGTACTGCATCGGCCACCAACGCCGAACTCCTTTCCATGATGCCGGCCACGAACTTTATCGCCACCAGCACTGCATTGACTATTGTCCCTACGATAGTCACCCTGTAGATCTCTTTTTCTCGCGTACCCATATATAGATATAACGCTCTATCTCCTCCTTTTTCCATCCATTCACTTTCATATGAACGGAAAAAGTTGTAAATTTGCAGAATGTTACTACAGAATAAAGAAGTTGTCCTTGAGGCCATGCGTAAATATTACGGGTTCTCCGGTTTCCGTCCAGGACAGTGGGAATCCATCTCTGCTGCCCTCGAGGGGTGTGATGTAGTGGTGCTGATATCGGATAGGTTTTGGCGTTTATTTTAAAGTAGTTTCATGCTAAAAGCTTGAATATGTGGAAAATAATGATTATTGCTGCATGACAAAAATCAGGGCGCAGGGCTCAGAAAGCATCTTACCGCTATTAAAAACAAAATAACGATGAGAAAGTTACACCTTAAGCAATGATTCTGCTGTGGGTGGGATTGATGTGCTTGAGAAGTTCACCAGGAAAGAGAGAAGCCTTATAGCATTATAAATGAAAGAGCCATGATTTTGGAAAATAGCCCCATGATATTTGGCACTGTCCCAAAAATGTATTAACTTTGCGCCATAAAACGAACAACTGAGTAAATGAATATCACTGGAATGACAGAACGGACTTCGTCCATACATAGGCATTTACAAAATCTAATTTGAATATCAGATAAAAATAAAAATTCATTGGCAAACAAATTTTGTACCTATTATGCAACCTATAATAGCGAACATACAAGATGTGGGGGAGTTGGATTTCAAGAAATTTGACATTCCTTTCTATCAGCGACCTTATCGCTGGCAGACATCTCATGTTGAGACTCTACTATCAACAATTCGTGACAGTATGGATAAGGAGGAATACCGCATTGGTAGTATTATTCTTAACCCAAATCTTGAGTCTGGTAAATTGGATGTCGTTGATGGGCAACAAAGGTTGACGACATTATCGCTAATTTTCATGTGTCTTGAAGATAATTCTCCTTATAAGCTTACCTGTCAATATAGGCATGTCGAGTCAAAGCAAAACATATATCGGAATTACCGCTATATCAAGAATTGGATCAACAGACCCGATTTCGACAAGGATAGATTTAAAGAATTTATCCTTAAACAATGTACGGTAGTGGTAATTACTGCTCAGAATTTATCGGAAGCTTTTCAAATGTTCGATAGTCAGAATGGCAGAGGTAAAGAATTGGAAGCATATAATCTATTAAAGGCATATCATCTTCGTGCAATTGACAACGAGAATACTCAGATTGACATTACACCTGAAAAGATTGCGATAGATCGCGATTGGGAGGCTGCTGTCCTAATGAAAGCATATGGCTCTGACAGGTCACTCTTAAAGTACTTAATGAACGAATTATATCGCATAAGGCAATGGTGCAAGCTTCAACGAGGCGGATATTTCGGTAAGTCAAAAATTAAGGAATTCAAGGGAATCCAGTTTAATAAGCGTCAATCAGAGTTGCCGCTACATAACCGCAGTTTCCTCCTGTATATGTACTTTATGGAAAGCTTGAACGTCGCTAAAAGAAGTGATGTAGAGAATACTGGGCAGAATCCGTTTGTTTCAATAGACATGGACATTATAAATGGTAGGCTGTTCTTTACATATGTACAGACTTATGTGGCAGCCTATAATTATCTTTTTAAGTCTGAAGTAACTGATGGAAGTCCAATACTCCAGTTCCGAAGAGACTTTGACAAATATTGTTTGGGATACGGAGGTTCACATCGTACAGGAGACATATATATACGTGAAATGTATGTGGCACTGATTGTCGCTTTATATGACCGTTTTGGAGAGGATTATGTCAAAAGGTGGTATAAAACTTTGTACATTTTGTCCTATCGCTTGCGTCTTGAATCGGAATCAGTTTTCTACAATTCTATTGAAAAGTATATCAAGGATAACAATTATTTTAGCGTCATTGCTACTGCTATTGATGAGGCTGGGTTAGAAGAACTGCGGAATCATTCTATCAACATGATACAATGTAAGAAGTTGGGCGCACGCGAGTACGAGATAGCAAGGTTTATAGTAAATTGTGGCGGAAGGATAACTGCTTCTGGAAGTAATGTGACAATTAATGGAAATACAATTGCTCAGGGAACATTAATAAATAAAGATTATTTTGGGCATGGAGAGAACTAATATACATAAGACTATCATTGAGTTGTTTGATGGCAGATATAACTATATCGTGCCTCTGTACCAACGTAATTTTGCATGGGGAGATCAAGAAATTACCCAATTACTGCAAGATTTATACGAAAACTATATAACTAATACCCCGTATTTTGTAGGGTCGATCATATATATTAAAAGAAATAGTAACAATAAGCTCGAAGTGATTGATGGACAACAGCGTCTTACTGTACTTACGCTTCTGCTTAATGTTTTAGGTAAAGATTTATTGCCTGATTTATATGCATCAAGATTAGAATATGATTCGCGCACAGAAGTTTCAACGTTTCTTAAACAACTGTATTCTTCACTAGAATCTGATAATGATAATGAGGAGATTAGTGATGTAATACAAACTTTTAAAGCTGCACTCTCTACTTTGGAAGATGCTCCATTATCGGCTGATAATGAAAGTCTGACCATTAAAAATCTAAAGAATACAAATAAGAAACTATTGGCAGATTTTGCATCATATATTTCCTCTAATGTATTCTTTGTTTTGGCAGAGATGCCCCAGGATACTGATGTAGCCTCCTATTTCGAGATAATGAATAATACTGGAGACCAACTTCGTAAGCATGAAATTGTTAAGAGCCTTATCCTTGCGTCTGCTGAGAAGCGTGGAGCATCAATAGCAGAAATGGAGAGCCTTGCAATTGTTTGGGATGCATGTTCTCAGATGGACTTACGTATTCAAGAAACAATTGCAGCAAATAAGCGCACATTGTTATTCGGGAATAACTTTGAGTCATTTTTTCCGGAAAACGTAACGAAGCTAATTGATAACACTACGGCATTAGAAGATATTGGTGATTCATCATTGGATGCAATAATTTCTAATGAAAAATATAATATGCCAACAGATACTGTATCAGATAAAGATGATAATATAGAAAATAAAGGAAGTGCGATAATCGATTTCCCAAATTTCCTTATGCATATAATGCGTCTCTGTTATAATGAACATTATCAGGAGCGAGTTGGTTCTGATATACCTCTTAACGAGAAAGATTTACTGATAGTTTATCGAATGATTGAATCGGAGATTGACCCAATTCAGTTCATCGCTAAATTACTGTATTATCGAATTATGTTCGACAGATATATCATTAGAATTGACGGAGATGAGGCTGAAGAAAAATGGGAACTGACATACCTGAAGAAGCATAAGGATAATAATGGCTTTTACGCAAGAAACACTTTCGGGAAAGAAGCCATAGACGAAAAAAATAAAGCCAACGAGAAGGTAATCAAAGCACTCTCGATGCTTCAGGTTTCTTATCCTCAGCGAAAGTATAAGCGCTATCTGAATACGATTCTATCTTGGTTTGAATATGGGATAGTTAAATACGATTATAATTGGTTTATGCCAAAGTTGAATGGGCTTATCTCTTCTTATATTAAGGACATAGAGGTTGAATATGAAGATGATTTATATTGTCTTGGGACAAATACGCCTCGTTTTGTGTTGAACCTTATCGATTATTTATACTATCTTGATGGAAGTGGATCTAACTTTGATTTCAAATATTATAATTCAGTTGAGCATCACTTACCTCAGTCAAGGGAAAATTATTATAAGATCGGTCGGCGTATTCTTGATAGTATTGGAAATCTTTTCTTACTTAGTCGTCGTGCTAACTCTTCACTCAATGATGGCGATCCTTTGGCAAAGGCGGATAAATCAGTTTCGATATTAGATTCACTACCTCCGAATCGAAAATACATCTACCAGCAAACAAGACTAAACCGTAGATGGGAATCTGACGATATTATCAATCATGAGAAACAGATTATAGATTTACTATCACGGAAAGAAGATTTGTTAAAGGTCAAAGAACTTGAAGAGGGACTGCCGCTTTACCGTGCTTGTCTGGCGATAGAAGATTACTGCCAGTATAACGGCTCATCCAAATATGGAGAAAAATTCAATTTTAAGATTCTCACAAATGATGATGCGAAATTTGCTATTAGCAAAGTAGCCTTATGGCAAAACGCTAACATGGATAAGAATCTTGAAGATTTTATCCAAGAGCAACTTGTCTCAAATCCTATGCTTCAAGAAGACTCTTGGAGAAGATGCTTTGTGAAATATCCATCTATAATGGAATTCTGTCAAGAGGGGAATTTTACGTGGAATATGGATGGTCTTGAAATTTTCTTAATTCCTCGCAACCAGATTGTAAGTTATGCAAGAGAATTACATTGTCATCTGTTTCTTGAAAAATTTGACTCAAGTAATCGAGAAATCTGGATTGACCAATATGGATTGTGGATTTCTCTTGAAGACACCACATTGAAACAATCATATCCCAATGCTCGCATATCATTACATTTATGGATAAGCGATGATTGTCGCTATTGGTGCTACGAAATATGGAGTGAACGTGGTGCAAATGCTGGAGAAAATATTGCTATGGTAAAAAATGGTTGGGCAAAAAATGAAGAAGGTAATTATTATATTGCTAATCGTCAGTTCCTATGCGAATCTCCTGAAGATTACGAACACTCCGTGGATAATGCTCTATCTCAATATTCAACAATAATTGACAAATTAAACCAAATTCGTTGATCCTAAGAAGATGTTTAAAGAGATATAAGCGCTCATTGAGCGGTATTTTGTAAGCACTAATTGAAGTAGATTTTCTAGAGGTTGCTTTTAAGTTGTAATTTTGCAGAATGTTACAGAATAAAGAGGTGGCTCTTGAGGCCATGCGGAAATATTACGGGTTCTCCGGATTCCGTCCCGGACAGTGGGAAGCCATATCGGCTTTGCTTGAGGGGCGCGATGTAGTGGTGCTGATGCCTACGGGTGGCGGCAAATCCATCTGCTTCCAGTTGCCGGCCCTTATGATGGATGGATGCTGCATCATCGTCAGTCCGCTTATCGCTTTGATGAACGATCAGGTGGCTGCCCTGCGCGCCAACGGACTTCCGGCCGGAGCCGTCAACTCCATGCGTCAGGAACACGAGAACCGCGCTACGTATGAAGCCGCAATGCGGGGCGAATTGAAGCTTCTCTACATCTCTCCGGAACGTTTGCTGATGGATATAGCGTGGATCTCAAACGCCATAAAGGTTTCATTTGTGGCAGTGGATGAAGCTCACTGCATATCGCAGTGGGGCCATGATTTCCGCCCTGTCTACACCGACCTCATACGCATCCGCCAGACCTGGCCGGATATTGCCGTGATGGCGCTGACGGCTACAGCCGACCGCCTGACGCGCGACGACATATCCGGAGCCCTCGGGCTTCGGGATCCGTTTCGCTACGTAGGATCGTTCGACCGCCCGAACCTCTCGCTTCGCGTGATACAGGGCTCCACGCAGAAGGAGCGTATACGAACTGTCGTAGGGTTGGCCTATAGATACAGTATGGACTGTGGCATTGTATATTGCCTGAGCCGAAAGGCTACGGAGAAGATGACCGAGAAGCTCCGCGAGGAGGGGCTCCGCGTAGGCTGCTACCATGCCGGACTTCCGGCTGAGGAGCGCGAGCGTGTGCAGCGCGAGTTCGTCAACGGCCGGCTACAGGTGATCTGCGCTACTATCGCATTCGGTATGGGAATCGACAAGAGCAATGTCCGCTGGGTGGTCCACAACAATATTCCCGGCAACATCGAAAGCTACTATCAGGAGATAGGGCGGGCCGGACGCGACGGACTTCCTGCCGAGACCATCCTTTTCTATTCCTACGGCGACATCATCACACGCCGCAACTTCGTGGAGGAATCGGGCCAGAAGGATATCAATTCCAGCAAGCTCGACTTCATGCAGCGTTATGCCGAGGCTTCGGTGTGCCGCCGGCGTATCCTGCTCAGTTATTTCAGCGAAGACATGGATCATGATTGCGGCAACTGCGACAACTGCCGCAATCCCCGTCCGAAACTCGATGGCACGGTGCTGGCGCAGAAGGCCCTCAGCGCCATTGTGCGTGTGGCCTCTTCCGAAAGCCTCAATGTCATAATCGAGATCCTTCGCGGCATGACGCCACGCCATATAATAGAAAGGAAATACAATATGCTCCCTACCTATGGCGTGGGCAAGGACCTGAGCGTGCAGGAATGGAATTCCTACCTGCTCCAGATGATTCAGCTCGGACTCATCGAAGTGGCCTATGAGGATCGGTTTCATCTGCGTCCCACTCAGGCCGGATGGAAGGTATTGAAAGGGGAGAGGAAGGTGGAGCTCGCCAGGTATGCGGCGCCTGTCTACGGCGATTTTTCCTCCCGTCGTGCCTCTCGAGAGCCGGTGGAGAAGCCGGTGTATACGAGGTCTCCGCAGGAGATTCTCGTCGACGGGCTGAAGGCGCTCCGAGCCGATATCGCGTCGGAGGAGAAAGTGGCCGACTATATGGTATTCTCCGATGTCACCGTCAAGGCGATTGCCGAACACATGCCGCTCCTTCCTACCGACCTCGTAGGGATAGAAGGCCTGAGCCTTGTGAGGATCGCTAAATACTATAAGCAGATACTGACGAAGGTGCGTGAGGCCAAGGGCCTGAAGCGTACGCTGCCGAAAGGCCTAAGCGACACTGTCTCCGGTATTCTTTTCCGTCAGGGAATGGATGTGGATGCCATCGCCGCAATAAGGGGTATGACGCCAGGGACGGTGGCAGGCCATCTCACCCGCCTATATGCCGACGGCGAGGAAATCGACCTCTGGCGTATTGTCCCGGAGTCTACCTACAAGACAGTGTCTGCTCTTATCGCCGAACATGCCGATAGGGTGGAGACCGAAAGCGGAGGCGACATCAAGGCCCTTCAGCCTTATCTCGAACAGAACTTCGGCATCGCCCCCGACATCTACAGCAAGGTGCGCTCCCTTATGCGTGTACTCCAACCCCAAAGCTAAATTTCATTCAATTACAATGATGACAATGAGACAATATCTTGATGCGGCCATGGAAATGGCCAAAGGTGCAGGAGAGATCCAGATGCGCTACTTCCGTATGCCAACTCTCGAATCTGAGACAAAACAGAACGCCTTCGATGTAGTTACTGTCGCCGACAAGGAGTCGGAACGTTATATCAAATCATACATTGCCAGGCATTTTCCCGACCACGGGATTATTGCGGAAGAGTCCGGTGCCGACCACAGCGACCGCGATTGGCGTTGGGTGGTTGACCCCCTCGATGGCACTACCAATTTCAGCAACGGTCTCCCCATATTCTCCGTTTCCATAGCCCTCGAATATAAGGGGGAGGCAGTAGTGGGCGTAGTATACGCTCCCTATCTCCGCGAACTTTTCTATGCCGTGAAGGGGAGTGGCGCCTACCTCAATGGCCGCAGGATACATTGCTCCGCGAAGACCGATCTCGCCCGGGCCGTAGTGGCCACCGGAATGCCATACGACCGCGCCGTAAATCCCGACAACAACCTTGCCGAAATCGAAAGGGTGGTCTGCAAAGTACGCGGTACACGCAGGCTCGGCTCCGCCGCCATCGACCTCTGCTATGCCGCCGCAGGATTTTACGACGCCTACTGGGAACTTAATCTCCAGCGTTGGGACGTAGCCGCCGGCACTCTGATAGCCCGTGAGGCGGGAGCCATCGTAGAGAGCATCCGCTCAGACCGCAACCACTCCCTCCTTGCCGCCGCCCCCGGCATCTTCCCCCTCTTCCGCCAGCTGATTCTCCCCGAATAATTCAGTTTAGATTCCTGCTGACATTTTTGTAGAGATGTTGCATATATAAATAAATATTTATATC
>CAMWMK010000074.1 GCA_947175295.1 uncultured Porphyromonadaceae bacterium | reverse complement strand
CTTTTTCCTGATTAGCGAAAGCTAAGTCAGATATTTCCTGTTGAATCATCTTATTGGTGTTTGATTAATCAAATATAACGCAGCAATCACGCATATATTGTGAACCTAACCATTATTACGGATTTCTTACACCTTATTACCGATTCGGTGAAAGACCGGTAAACACTTCGTACATACAGCTTGTTTGTCTTTCGAACTAAAAATACTATAAAAACACAAAATATGAAAACAAGCAACGAACAAGCAGCCTTGGACTACCATCGCTATCCGCATCCGGGCAAAATAGAGGTAGTGCCCACAAAACCATATGACACACCGGAGGATCTTGCCCTCGCCTACTCTCCGGGAGTAGCATATCCCTGCCTTAAGATAAAGGATAATGAAAACGATATTTTCGACTATACCAACAAAGGCAATCTGGTAGCCGTAATATCCAACGGCACTGCAGTGCTCGGACTCGGCAATATCGGAGCAAAGGCCTCAAAGCCGGTAATGGAAGGAAAGGCTCTCCTCTTCAAGATCTTCGCAGGGCTCGATGCCTTCGACATCGAGATAGATGAGACAGACCCGCAGGAATTCATCAAGACAGTAGCGCGCCTTGCCCCTACCTTCGGAGGAATAAACCTTGAGGATATAAAGGCTCCTGAATGTTTTGAGATCGAACATCAGCTTCGCGACCAACTTGATATCCCGGTAATGCACGACGACCAGCACGGCACCGCCATCATCTCATCTGCCGCACTGCTGAATGCCCTGAAGATTCAGGACAAGGACATCGCAGACGTGCGTGTTGTAGTGAACGGAGCCGGGGCAGCCGCCATAGCATGCACCCGACTGTTCTGCGAACTCGGTGTAAGACATGAGAATGTGGTGATGTGCGACAGTAAGGGTGTGATCCGCAAAGACCGCGGCAACCTTAACTCCACCAAAGCTGAATTCGCTACCGACAGGGATATCCACACTTTGGCTGAAGCGATGAAAGGCGCCGACGTTTTCCTTGGACTATCCGTTGCCGATGTAGTGACCGCCGATATGGTGAAGTCAATGGCCGAGCGCCCCATCGTATTTGCCCTCGCCAATCCCTCACCGGAGATCGCATACGATTTGGCCATTGCATCGCGTCCGGATATTGTTTTTGCCACGGGCAGAAGCGACTATCCCAACCAGATCAACAATGTGCTTGGGTTCCCCTATATCTTCAGGGGAGCATTGGATTGCAGAGCTTCAGAAATCAACGAATCCATGAAAGTGGCAGCTGCGAAAGCCATAGCCAAGCTTGCTCAGGAACCAGTGCCTGAAAACATCAAGACAGCCTACGGAGTGAAAGATCTTTCTTTCGGACGCGACTATATTCTGCCGAAACCTTTCGACCATCGACTTCTGACCGTAGTAGCGCCTGCAGTCATCAAGGCCGCAGAGGATTCAGGAGTCGCAAGACGACAGATCGACGACATGGGTACCTACCGTACCAAACTGGAGGAAATCATGTGTACGAATGAAGCCCTCATCAATTATCTTATCAAGACACAGGCAGCCTGCAGCGTGAAGTGAATATGATTCATGTAAAGCTTTTTCATAAGGAGAGCGTCCGTAGATTTTGTGATCTACGGACGCTCATTTTCGTTCGAACAGTCATTGAAGGGTAATCTCCACAATCTGCGGCCATGCACCGAAACGGAAGGCGACATTCTCCCCTATGCCGGTGCTGACGTAAAGAAGACGGCCATTCTCTTCATACATACCGCCCCATTCCGGATAAACCCATGAGGATGGCGACCATCCCCCTATCTTGAACTGCATGGCATGTGTATGTCCGGCAAGCATAAGGTCTATCCGGCTCTTAGGAAGCACTTCCCTCCTCCAATGGGATGGATCGTGGGAAAGAAGGATTTTGTATTCCAATTCCGGCAAGCCCCTCAGGGCTTTCGACAGATCAGAACTGTCGGGAAAACCTCTTCCTCCTGCATTGTCCACTCCTACCAAGGCAATGCTGTCGTTGCCCCTCACTATCTGAACAGATGAATTGCGCAGCATTTTCCAGCCCATCTTCTTTTCACTTGCCACTACCCTATCCAATTCCTTCTCGGGAGTGTCTTCACCGGAATATTGACGATATAGACAATAGTCATGATTGCCGAGTACGGAATAGACACCGTCTTTGGCCTTCAGCTCAGACAGCACTTCCTCAAACCCATCGATCTCAGAAGAAGATGTATTGACAAGGTCGCCGGTAAAGACTATGAGGTCAGGATTCAGTGAATTTACCCGGTCTACAATTCTTCTTACACATTCAGGTGCGGTTGCATAGGTGCCGATATGGAAATCAGACAGCTGCACAATCCTGTATCCCTTGAAGGACTGTGGGATCAACGGCGAGGATACGGCGACACGGTCTACTGTCACTTTTTTCCAACCATAGACTACGCCATAGAGCGATATGCCCAGCCAGACCAAGGCTACAGCCGCCCCAAACATGTCAACGAACCTGACAGCAGTGGGAAAAGCAAGTCCTATCCCCTTGCCTATGAGCGAAACCACGGTGAAGAGCAAAGTAGAAAAAAACACGCACAGTGTAAGCCAGATAAGAATATTCAGCATCCCCTGCCTCGTATCCTTTGTCAGACCCAACGCCACGACTACAGCCACATAGGCTACCGACGGAACAAGCACAAGGCATTTCAACCACCACGGGCCATCACCGATGACTCCGAAAACGATGTAGGCGTCACACAAAAGCAGAAGCAATGTGACGATGATGAAAATCATAAACATAAGCAATACTATATTTATCAAACATATATACAACGTCAGGCCGGAGGCATTTTATTGCCTCCGACTTGAATATTTCAATTCATAAAAATTATTTACTCCTTGAAACCAAGGCGTTTGGTTACTTTTCATTTCGCCGCCAAAACTTGCACAATTACACTAATTTTACTATTTTTGCAGCATGGCAAAGAATCTACATGAATTGATAGTCTATTCAGAGGAGTTTGAACTCATAAACTCTCCTGCGTTTTATGATTGTGTGGTACATCTGATATGTACGTCCGGAAGGGGAAGTTTCTTATACAATGACCGGGATTTCACGATGTCGAAAAATGACATTGCGGTTATTGCCCGACCTCAGTTAGTGAGCCTGATACAATCGGATGAGGGTTTCAGGTGCGAGTACGTTGCCGCACCTGATAAATTCCTTCATAACCTCCTCCCTGCCAACAATTATTCCATTCAGGGCTGCGTAAGTCTGTTTGACAATCCGATTATCAGTGTATCCGAGATAGATGCTCTACGGTTTCGCACCGATCTCGCGAATATCCACGCAAGAATCGACAATACCGACCATCAGTTCTATCAGGAGCTGATGGGGAGTCTGTTGCAGACCATGGTATATGACCTGTTTGACTTTCATGCGAAGACAAACGACAATATACTCACCACCGACCGTGTAGGCTATATTACCAGACAGTTTTTCACCCTGATAGAGGCAGGCCGACCGAAGACTCAAAGAGAGGTTTCCCATTACGCGGAACAATTGAATGTAACGCCCAAATACCTGTCGGATACAATCAAGCGAGTGACGGGCACAAGCGTTTCCACTCATATCAATAATGCAGCGACTGCGATAGTTTTGGGATATCTTAAAGACGACAGTATGTCTATCTCCCAGATTGCCGATGAGATGAATTTCTCATCATTGAGTTATTTCAGCCGTTTCTGCGTGAAGCATATCGGGATTTCGCCGGTGAAATTCCGGACCGCCGGCGCGAAAGAATAAAGAGCCGATTGAGCAGATAATGTCCAACCGGCTCAAAATCTTAAAATCTCATGTTTGTGAAATCTGCTCTTAACGCCAGCCCATGAACATTTTGGTCACTTCGGGATCGTGATGGTCGAAGAAGAGGCTCTTGCCGGTGTCGAGTTTGGCTATCTCTGCCATATCCTCATCGCTGAGTGTGAAGTCAAAAATGTTGAGGTTCTGCTCCATGCGCTCGATATGAACCGATTTCGGAATGATAATCACGCCGCGCTGTGTGAGCCAGCGGAGTGCAACCTGTGCCACTGATTTGCCATATTTCTTACCGATGGCTTCAAGCACTGGGTTGGTGAAGAAATTGTTGCGGCCTTCCGCGAGCGGTCCCCACGACATAATCTGGCATCCGAACTCCTCTATGTATTTCTGTGCTTGAATCTGCTGGTCAAATACATGGGTTTCAACCTGATTGACCATTGGCGGAATCTCAACGTTGCTTGCGAGGTCAATGAAATGGTCGGGATAGAAGTTGCTTACTCCGATTGCGCGGAGTTTACCTTCCTTATATGCCTCCTCAAGAGCACGGTATGCGCCATAGCGGTCGCAGAATGGCTGATGGAGAAGCATAAGGTCGATATAGTCTGTGCCGAGTTTGCGAAGACTCTCGTCAATCGAAGCCTTGGCCTTTTCATAACCATAGTTTGAAATCCAGACTTTTGACACGATGAAAAGTTCCTCGCGGGGGATACCGCTCTTGGCTATAGCGGCTCCTACGCCTTCCTCGTTGTGATAGGCTTGGGCGGTATCAATCATGCGGTAACCTACCTTGAGGGCATCGCTTACACATCTTTCACATTCGGCAGGGTCTACCTGATAGACACCGTAGCCAATCATAGGCATCTTAACGCCATTGCTTAACTTTACGTATTCCATAATATTATTTTGATTTTTCTATTTCATATTTTATCCAAAGAATATCGTTTTCCAGTCTCTCTAATGATTGCAATTTCAGTTTAGTAGGCATTTTCGAATCCAAGTCGTTCGAGCCAGCTATCAACACTTTTCCGCGCTGATGCCTGATTTTCCTGAGCCACTTTACCCTGAATTGCGAGACCTTTGCCGGTAAGAGTGTTTGCTCCTTCGCAGGCAGCTGCAATCTTGCGGCCGGTTCCGCCCATTCCGCTGCCCTCATGCGTGATGAAGGGGATGACGGTCTTACCGTTCCAATCATGCTTTTCGATGAACGTATAAACACACATGGGAGGATTGCCCCACCAGTTGGGATAACCAAGGAAAACGACGTCGTAGTCTTCCACCTTCACATCACCTTTGACGGCAGGACGCGCATCAGACTGGAGTTCCTTTTTAGCTATATCGATACACTCGTTATAATCATCTTCCGGATAACCCTTTACGGGGACGATTTCAAACAGGTCAGCCCCTGTGGCGTCGGCTATCATGTCGGCGATGATATGTGTGTTGCCTTTCTCTATGTTTCCTACATTGTAGTTTTCTCCAGTATGAGAGAAGAATACTACCAGTTTCTTTCCATCAGTATTCATTTCTGTATTTGTCTTTTTATTGGTTTCTTCTGTTTTTCTTCCGGCTGCCGTACACGAACCTATACCTATTAGGGTACATAGTCCGAACAGCAACGGTTTTATAGGTCTGAATCTCATAATTCACTATTTTTTTGTTGACGTTGCAAAGTTAATAAACTTCCTTCATATAATGGTTTCACAAAAAAGGGGGAAACTTTCACAATTTTACCATATCGTAAAATCCCTTATGCTTGTCCCGCATTTGCAAAATAAAAACACATTCATCAGAAGAAAAAACAACCAATAACAAAGAAACATTTACCGTATTCACTGAATTTTCCAGACAATCCAACCTTAAAAATTCAACACCGGGAATTACCATCGCACAATTCAGCAACCATTATATATGTATGATCAATGAACAAGACCATCAGTAAAAACCTTTTATATGTTGTATAAGAATTTTATGAAAAACACACGATATGAGTAAACGAACAATATACTCCCGCTTCAAGGATATGGCAATGAAATACCCTGAAAGCCCTGCAATAGTTGAAGACAACCGCACCATAAGCTATGCTCAGCTCGATGCGATGGCAGATGCGATCCTCGCCAGGTTTTATGATAAAAAACCGTCTTTTGTCGGAATTGTCATGCACCACGGTGCCGAACAGATAGCCGCCATGCTTGCTGTGCTGAAAAGCGGTGCGGCTTACGTTCCGGCTGAGCCATTCCTGCCCAAAGACCGGATCGACTATATGATGAAGACGGCAGGAGTCAAGCTTGTGATCACCGATGAATTCTGCGAATCCCTGCCGCCGGCAACTGAAACGTATGAAGACCGGTCAACCCCTGACGGAGTCGCCTATATCCTATATACCTCCGGCACGACCGGCAAACCGAAGGGCGTGATTCAGGAAAACCACTCCGTAGTGAATTACTGCGAGGCTTTCGAGGAGGAGATGCACACCGGTCCCGGCGATGTCATGCTCCAATATTCAGTATGTTCGTTCGATATTTTTGTGGAGGAAGTGTTCACCACGCTGTTGAATGGAGCTGCCCTTGCCATTCCTACCGAAGATGTCCACAACGGACCGCTTAAAGGACTTATGGATTTCTGCAACCGCCACAAAGTGACTATCCTTGATGGATTCCCATATCTTATAGCCGACATAAACAGGAAGGCTGAGATGTTACCCGAATCGGTCAACCTCATAATCAGCGGAGGCGATGTGATCCGCGCGAGCTATATCTCCAATCTACGCGGAAAGGACGTGAGGATCTACAACACCTACGGACCATCGGAGACATGCGTATGCTCCAACTATTTCCGCGTAGACAATGCAACGCCGCTTGACGACGGCACATTCTCCATAGGCAAAGCCATAAAGGGAGTGGAGGTGAAGATTCTTGATAAAGAGCTCAATGAAGTCCCAGCCGGGATGGTCGGTGAAATCTGTATCTTCGGTGAGGGTGTCAACCGTGGCTATCTCGGTAATCCTCCGGAACAGGCCAACTTCGTGACACTGCCCGACGGAACCCGCTTCTACCGCAGCGGCGACCTCGGCTATGTGATGCCCGACGGCAACATGGCATTCCTCCACCGACGCGACGAACAGGTGATGATCCTCGGCAAGCGCGTGGAGCCGGAAGAGGTGGAGAATGTCCTTAATGAATATCCGGAAGTGGAGCGGGGCATTGTAAGAGCGTTTCTTGATGAGGGGGGCCTACACTATCTTGTGGCCTATATCGTGCCGCAGAAGGGGTTCTCACTGCATGATGTAAAGGAATACCTGAAGTCTAAACTCACCGATTTCATGGTGCCCGAGTTTTTCGTGGAAATGACCGCCCTACCCCTCACCCACCGCGGGAAGATAGATATGAAGGCGCTTCCTAAAGTGCTGAAGGAAGGCACATATAAATAGAATCAGCCATGATTGAACTGAAAGGGATAACAGACCTGCCTACCCTGATGCGGTGGCGGGAGGAAGTGATCAGAAATGTCTTCGGGCAGCAGCCAGACCCGCATCTCATGGTCGAAAACCAGCGGTATTATTCCCACCACATCGCAGACGGAAGCCATCTGGCTATGGTCGCATCTGTCAATGGTGCGGATGCCGGCTGCGGGGCGATATGCTTTACGGAAGAGTTGCCGTCGCCCGATAATCCCTCCGGAAGATGCGCTTATCTGATGAACATCTATGTGCGCGCGGAGTTTCGCAATCACGGTGTCGCGCACCACATCGTAGCGCGCCTGATCGAAGAAGCGGCCAAGCGCGGATGCGATAAGATTTATCTTGAAACAACTGAAGACGGGAAACCTGTCTATGCCTCCATGGGCTTCAGGGACATGCCCGATATGATGAAATATTATGATACGGAAAATTGATATCGACAGACCTAATTGTCTTTGCAGCAGTGTAAGACGAATTGAATGTCCGATTCACGAGAGTGAACCGGACATTCAATTTAGCTAAGATATGGATCAATGGGTATTAGGTATGGCGTTTCTGGCGGGAATTCTTCTTTTTTCCCAGATGCTTTATCCAGATGTAATATCCTGTAAGGGGGAGCGATGCCCCAAGAAGAGCAGCCAATAGCCACAGAATTCTTGTCAGCAATCCGCCCCAGCTACCTGTGTGGACGGCATATATCCAGCCGCGGAGCTTGTCGGCGGGGACAGAGTCGGCATATTTTGTAGCAGGAGTTATCTCGCCTGATCTACGGTTGAACTCATACTTGTCTGCCGCCCGTCCGTTTCCAATGGCGCCTAATGTCACAGATGCGGTTTCTGCCCCGATAGTGATCTGCGGAGCATCCGGATTCTGGGATTTCAGTTCATCATAGACCTGCTGCCAACGGCCGAACTCGGAATGTGGACGGCGACCTTCGCCTCGGCCTTCGCCATGGTTTCCACGGTGGCCGCCTCTGCGATTGCCACGACCCTCACCGCGACCTTCACCGCCGCGACCTTCACCACCACGACCTTCGCCACGACCGTGCCCTACAGACTTTTCAGCTGTCGAAGCTTCGAAATTTCGCGGAGTGTGTTCTACACCGCAGACCGCATAAAATGCGCTACGATACCAGTTGAACGACCATGTCAGTCCTGTCAATGACATCGCGAGCAGGAATACCACCGCATACATTCCTCCAGCTACGTGCAGGCTTTTCCAGAGGCCACGCCAACGGTCTTTAAATGTAATCGACATACTGCGCCGGAAATTCCTGCGTGCCCTGGGCCACCATATCACCACTCCGGTCAGAAGGGCAATCACGAAAATGAGTGTGGAAATACCGACAAGAAGTTTGCCGACTTTAACGCCGTCGCCATGTGGGTTGGCGCTGTCAAGAAGCCAGCGGTGGAGTTTGAACATCGTTGAGAAAAAACCGATACGCTCGTATTTTCCTGTGATCTTTCCTGAGTACTGATCTATAAACAGAGAGGCTCTGCGAGGTTTGGATAGATTTACCTGATAGGTCCGGTCTTTATCGGAGAATACCGTCACCCCTGTGATCGACACAGAATCCGGCAAAGTGGATTTGACGGTTTCCATAAGCTCGCCCAAAGGAAGCGGTTCGCCTTCAGTCGAACCTACATAATAGACGTCGCTTTTGATAGAGCGGGTTATTTCCGGTTCGAAGATAAGCATCGCTCCCGAAAAACATATCAGAGTTATGATGATTCCGAAAGGAACGGAGAGCCAGAGATGGATTTTGCGGAAAATCTTCATGACGCATTATTTTATGGGGTCAAGGTATCCAAAGCCCGTTATGTCAGACGCACCCTCTATTACGACACCCTTGCTTGCCCGGGCCGTAGCGGTGTCTATGCGATATATTGTGGGATATCCGTTCTCCACGTTGACAGGGATGTATACGTTTCCATTCTTTGTATAGACAGTCTTTCCAATTGATGAGATGTTAGAGGGCAGACCGCTTACATATGTCAGTTTCTTAGCTGTCGCGTCAAAGATGGCGAGGTCTGTACCCGCGAATCCACTCTCAGTAAGCGGACGGTCGTACATCACCATCAGGAAACAGTTGCCTCCCGCGGGCCAGCAGCGCATGAACGACTTACCATCGGCCTGCGATTCGATGTCGCAGTAATAGTCGTCAAACTGCTTGCTGCCGGCGGGAATACGGCATACTCCGGCATTAAGTTTTGTCTTCTGAAGGGGATCGGTCATGGTCTTTGCGTAAGACGGAGAGAAGACGTAGATATCTCCATTGTCGGCAGCCCATATCGTCTGATAATACTGCGACCTGAATCGTCCGGCCGGAGTGCTGATACGGTCGGTCTTTACGAGTGTCGGATTCAGGAAATCGTCGTTATCGTAGATCGCCACCCAGCATTCGTCGGGATACTGGGTGCCGACAAGTTCACCGACCTTATACGAACCGGCACCTGAGCCGCCGGCTTCAGTGTGCACAAGATGCTCATATCCCTCACGTATCCATTTGCCATTGTCGTAGGCCGCGCCATACTGGCTCAGACCCATCGGGATCGCTCCGCAATATAGACGGGAACCGCTCTGCTCAGCACCGGCAAGAGTGACATACTCGCCGTTGCCCAGGAAATTCTCCATCAGATAAGGATGTGAGGCGGTAGCCTGATTGGAAGTCGAAGTCTCGTTTACGACATCAAGATATGTCACGTTGAGCATCATGGCGTGATAGCCGTTGCCATCCACCACATCGGCAGACTCTCCTGTGGCCATGGTCAGGATATCGTCGTCATACGAACCATAGGATGAAAAACGGCTTATCCGGTATTCCGTACCTCTTGCTTTCATTTCTCCGTCAGATCCGAGGACATAGCTGCGCGTAGTCCCTGCATTGCCCTGATTGTAGGTAAGCGCATAGAGATAATCCTTGTGGAATACCCACTGGGTGGCACCGTCGTTGAGAAGTCCGTTGTTCACCGGAGAGAGTGTGCCCTCATCAAGCGACTCCCCTGTCAGCAATACGTATGAGGTGGCGTTTGACCCCTGTACGGTGGTTGCGAACACGAATTTACCTTTACCGTCGGTCTCTCCCCCTACTGAGGGATCGTCGGAATTTGAGCATGATGTCAGTGCAGCAGGCACTGCGAGCGCCGCCAAAGCGCCGAAAAGAATTGTTTTCTTCATTGTTATGATGTTTTTTATCAGTTACCAAAATAAATCCTAACCTTACCGTAGAAGGCGCGTCCGGCTTTCTGAAGACTGAAATTGTCATAAAGCCTTTCGTCAGTAATATTGCGGCATTCGAAAGAGAGGTTGTATCTGCCGTTCTTTATGCTGTAGGATAAGGTGAGGTTGTGTGAGAATTGGTCAGGCACCATATAATCGTTGTTGTTGGAGCCTATGTTGGAGGCATAGTAACAGAATTTATGGGTAAATTGATTGTCGTAGGTGAATGTGAGCACATTGCCTCTTCTTCCAAGGCCATGCCAATAGAAGTTTATGTCGGAATCGGCAAACATGTAAGGCTGGTTGGGCATACGCTCCCTATACGCTACATTCGCCACCGAACTTCCCATTGCCGTCTTCATATTGTCACGTACATTCATCTGCGTGAAGTTTCCTCCGACACTTATCCACTTAGCGAAATTGTAGCGGGCCGAGACACTGAATCCCTTTGTATCGACCCTTCCGTAGTTGACATAAGTGGCTGCCGATTTTCCTCCGCTCAGTGCCAATATGTTGCGTTGGATGTAGTCTCGGGTGTCGCGGTAGATGACTCCTGCCTCGACATAAATTATGTTCTGGCCGAAGACCGCGTTGTAGCTGAGGTTAAGGTTGACGTTATGGCTTGATTCCGGCTTAAGCGACATATCCCCTACCTCAAGGTCTTCGTCGCCAAACATCTCCTCTATGGTCGGCAGCCGGTAGGCCTTTTCATAAGAAGCCTTAAGCTGGAGCCCGAGAGGCATCAGCCATGTGGCCGCCGTGCCGTAGCCGAATGCGTCTACCGCGCGCGTCGTTTTCTCATA
Organism: uncultured Porphyromonadaceae bacterium; assembly: GCA_947175295.1. GTDB lineage: Bacteria > Bacteroidota > Bacteroidia > Bacteroidales > Muribaculaceae > Lepagella. The sequence continues at coordinate 5,482 of CAMWMK010000074.1, read as the reverse complement.
GTTGTCCTGGGCAGCCGTAGTGGCTACAGGACCGGACACGAACTGATGGTATTGCTTGCCGAAGGCAGTGAAGATCAGTTTTGCGATGGGCGTATACCTGTAGGAAAGCCCTACAATGTTTTTGCTTGTAATCTTTCCGATTTCCTCCGTGGCAACAGCCGCTGCAAGCAGATTGTCGTTTGATCGGCTGAAAGTGTTGAATACGTCGTTCAGCGTGAAAAGATGCTTTTCTCCAAGCCTGTAGTTTGTGGTGAATGTAGCCGACCAGTTGTTGTTGTTGGCACGTGAGTTCTGATACGACTGTTCGCCGGGCGAATTCAACCGGTCGGTTTCTCCGCGCCAGTTGTATTTGACAGATGCGGTGTCTACATTGACGGTGATGTTTCGGTTGTAGTTGGCACTCAATGCCACGTCAAGTCCATTAGTAAGTATATTGCGCTTTCCATACTCCAGCGATCCAATGAGGGAATGCCCGTGACGGTGCTTCTGCCCGTAGACGATTTCCTGGCGTACTCCCGTCTGAATTTCCTTATACATATGGGAATACGTAAAACCGGCCATAAGGCGGTCGGCCCAAGGCTTTTTTACAAACCCTATTTTCGCCACTACAGCCTCGTTGTGGTAAGTGTCGTTGAACCGGCCTACATGCTCAAGTTTGTTTTTATTGATTCCTCCTGTAGAGAAATCCTCCACCGGCGCGTCTACACTGTAATTATTGTCTGAATAATTCTGAAATACGTTTATCTCATATTTGAAGCCATTGCTTAGTGTCTGGCCGAAATTGACGTATGTCTTATGGGTATTGAACGATCCATATGAATAGGAAGCATCAACAAACCATCTGCGCTGCCTCTTGGGGGTGACTATATTGATGACTCCTCCTATGGCATCCGATCCGAATCCGACGGGCACTACTCCACGATATACTTCGATGCGGTCGGCGAAGTTGACCGGTATATTGTTTATTCCAAATGAACTGCCCACACCTTCCTGAGGCACTCCGTCGATGAAGACCTTCACATGTTTTCCGCTGAAGCCATCCATCGTCACCGCCATGTCTGACCCTACGCCCCCGCTCTCGCGTATCTTCATTCCGGGAGCCTTCGACAAGGCCTCGCTAAGGGTCTTGGTGGTATTTTCAAGTTCCCTCGTATCGACTGCCGTCGCATTGAACGCCGAATTCCTAACCTTGCTCAATTGATTGCCCACCACTATCACTTCCGCCAACTGTCCGGCCGGCTTCAACTTCACATTGAGCTTTGTTCGCTCCCCGGCCTTTATCTCCGCTTTGATTTCCTGAGTCTCAAACCCTACAGAGGAGAATACGACCGTATACTTTCCCCGGGGAGCTTTAATATGATACAATCCCTTTTCATCAGTATTTCCGAAATAGGTAGAACCCTTAAGGTATACGTTGGCATAGTCGATAGGCTCGCCATCAGAAGAAAGCACCTTACCGGAAATCAGGCCTTCAAGGTCTTTTGCCGATAGATCCAATGCCAACAGACAAACTGCAATTACTGCAACTACATATTTATTCGACAATGTCATATTCATTCGTTTTTATGCTGAAATTCTGTGCAAAATTACGCACTTTGATATATCCCTGCAATACCTAAAAGTGAGTATTGAAAAATCATCATATTGATATTCAATATATTGGAAAATAAGAATCCATCTTAAAATTGGCCAAACGCATATATGTAATGGCGAATGAATCGCCTCAGAGCGCATATACAGCCGTCAATGGGGCCGTATCGTGAAAAGTGCAATTAAACCTTTTCATCCGGAATCAGTCACACAGCTAAATCGATAACAACGTAATGAATGAAACATCTCGCCCTCTACATAGACCTTGCATTCTGCCTTATCGTTCTGCCGATAATGGTGGCTTTGTCTCCCATCGAAAGATGGGTCCACTACTTCACGAGCTATATGGTGCTTGCGGGAATATGGCTGTATCTCGTATATATCATCAACCGTGCATTCACAATTCCTTTCCTGTTTGGAGACCGAAAGAGTAAGACCGGTGGTGTATTACTGATAGTGGGATCGATTACCGTGACTTTCATTCTTTCCGGCATACAGCTCTACACTCCCAAACCTTTCATCTTCGATGAGGGAATCGTAAGGCACCTTCCACATATCCTTCAGTATCAGCAGGCCCTCTGGACCCTCTTCATGATTGTGGAGGCGTTCAGCTTCGCAGTCGGTCTTCTTGCTCAGACCAACACCCAGAAGGCCCGTATCAGATCTGCTGAAGCGGAAAGGGACAGAGCCGAAATCGAACTGTATAAGGCTCAGATAAAGCCTCATTTCATGTTCAATACACTCAATTCCCTATATGGGCTGTTTCTGACTGAAAATAAAAACGCACTCCCTTCTCTGGAGAAATTCATCTCAATGATGAGATATATCCACACTTCTGCCAACCGCGACCTTGTCCCACTGTCGGAAGAAACAGAATATATCCGGGAATACGTCGATGTGCAGTCCCTCCGATTGAATGACAAGACGAAGGTGGTGCTCAATATCGACATCCATAACGCCGGCCTGATGATTCCTCCGATGCTGCTCGTGACCTTTGTAGAAAACTGTTTCAAGCATGGGGTGTCGCCTGTGCAGAGCAGCTGCATACTCATTGGCCTCTCGGAGGATGACGGCAATCTGCTCTTCGCCACCTCCAACAGAATTTTTCCGGCAAAAAGAATCGGCGAACACATGGGCATAGAAAACTGCCGTAAACGCCTCGGATTGCTTTACCCGGGAAATCATGAATTGATAATAAACAATAACGGCGACATTTACAATGTGTCGCTTAAAATAAGACTGAAATAATGATTAGTTGTGTCGCAATAGATGATGAGCCGATAGCTTTGAGCATCATCCGGGAATACTGCCGACGATTCGGTGATATTGATCTGCAATGTTTCACGTCGCCGATAGATGGAATGGCATGTATCAGGGACACATGCCCCGACATCGTTTTTCTTGACATAGAGATGAATTCCCATAACGGTATAGAACTTGCAAAGGAGATACCGGAAGAAACCTGTGTGATATTTTCTACCGCTTATCCGCAATACGCACTTGACGGATTCAATGTCGATGCCGTTGACTTCCTTCATAAGCCCGTGCTCTATCCCAGGTTTGAACGCGCGATGCAGAAAGCATTGGTACTCGTCAACGCCAAAGGAGGACAACAGGCTAAAAAGCCTGACAATATAACCCTGAAGGTAGAATACAAGACTGTAGTCGTAGATATCGAAGACATTTCCTATGTCGAGGCTATGGACAATTACGTCAAGGTCTATAGGTTCGGATTGCCGACAGTGGTATCCCAGATTACGATGAAGGAGATGGATTCCCTCTTGCCTGCGGACCGATTCATCAGGGTACATCGCTCTTTCATAGTTTCCTTCAATGCTATTGAGAAATTCTCCAACCGTAAGATTTTTCTTAAAAACCTCGACCGGCCTATACCAGTGGGGCGCACATATACAGAAGCATTCAACAACCTTTACAATATTTTCAACCAAAACAAAAACAGCTAATGAAAAGAATCATCACCTTGATGCTTGTGGCAGCCACAGCATCGCTCTCGGCACACGTGTTTGCCGGAACACCCATCAAGCAGTCGGAACTTCCCAAAGACGCTCAGACATTTCTCAGCAAACACTTTCCGGGCGACAACGTGAAAAAAGCCGAAAAGGAACAAGGACGCCGAGGCGCTGAATATGATGTGGATCTCGTCAGCGGTGCTGAAGTGGATTTCCGGGACAATGGCGACTGGAAGGAAGTCAAGGCTCCTAAAGGCAAAGCCGTACCCTCGGCAATAGTGCCGACTGCAATAGCAAAGTATGTCGCAACCAACCATGCTGGCCAGACCATCGTCGAGATTTCACGTAAACGCGGTGGATACGAAATTGAACTCTCTAACGGCACTGAACTGAAACTTACCGAAGATGCCAAGCCATTCACCGAACAGAGAGGCGGTCAGCGCGGCAACCGTCCCCGTCGATAAACGCCCCTTAACCATCGGATCGGTGTCGTTTACCCGCGGAAATAAACATTTGCCTTCCCAGACGTTTTACCTATAGTATAGTAACTTAAAACGACAATTAAAATGAGAATCAAGAATTTATTAAGCGGTATCACCGTTGGTTTATGCCTTGTCTCCTTAAGCATTCCATTGGCTGGCTGTGCGCAGAAGTCAGGAAAACAATCACCGGAAAATACAGTGGACGTGGATTCGGGCAAGAAGCGTGGTGAAGGACGCCCTGGAGGTCCACAATTAGGAACTCCCGGTGGAGGTCCTGTCATCGACAAGACCGGAGATGCGACATTACAAGCCATGATTAAGGATGAACTCCCCTTCTTCAAGCAATTGGAATACACGGATTCCGAGACAGGAAAAACAATGACGTATAATCTGTATTCTCCCAAAAAACTTGAAGATGGGAAGACTTATCCGCTTGTCTTGTTTATGGCAGACGCAAGTACGCCCGGCACCGATGCTACCCGCCCGTTGACACAGGGATATGGTGCGTTGGTGTGGGCTACCGATCAATGGCAGGCAGAACATCCGTGCTATGTCCTTGTGCCACAATATTCCGGTGTAGCGGTGAATGACGCTTACGAGCATACCGACGAAGTTGATATGGTGGCGCGACTCGTACAGAAAGTCGCCAAAGAATATCAGGTTGATACGAACAGGCTCTATACCACAGGGCAGTCCATGGGTGGTATGATTTCAATGTATTACAACTCTGCTTATCCCGACTTGTTTGCAGCCTCGATTTTCGTGGATTGCCACTGGGACAGTGCAACATTCCCTGAACTCGTAAAACATAAATTTGTGTTTATTACAGCGGGTAAGGCGGGTACTTTCGACGCGCTTGAAAAAGCAGCGGACAATGCAGGAATAAAATATGAATATACTGATTTCAGTGCTAAATTGCCTCAGTCCGAACAAGACTCACTTGCGAGTGCCATACTTACCAAGGGAGCACCTATAACGATAATCAATTTCACATCGAAATCAGTCCTTCCTGCCGACGGCAAAGGCAGCGAACATATGTATTCATTTGATTACGCATATCGTCTCACTCCCGTGAGGGAATGGCTTTTCAAGCAGAGTAAATAACGGTTTTTTAAGGTAAAGACAATCTTGACTACCTTTTCGGATGAATTGACGGCATCACCGACTGATATACATTAAAAATAAAAACAGTGCCTTTGTCTGCTAAGACATCGGCGCTGTTTTCTTTTGAAGATAGATATATCCGAATCAACCTCTAAACCCTCTAAACCTACCGACCTTATAATCCTCAACATAAAGAAATTGAAATAAAGGGATTATTTCAATAATCTTTTCTTGCGTTTCTTATGTGCCGGTATCAACTTCTCATGTAGATATTGAAATACGACAAATAGTACAGGCACAATAAACAGAAGTGCGAGAGTTCCGAAGAGAAGGCCT
>CAMWMK010000073.1 GCA_947175295.1 uncultured Porphyromonadaceae bacterium | reverse complement strand
CACAACCTGCACACCATCCTCCTTTCCCTCAATCTGAAAGATCAGGAACTCCGCCTTTCGTATCTCAAACTTCATTGTCATCGTTTTAATTGGAATTTATCAATGGTAGTGAAATAAGGTGTTGAGGTTAGCTTACCTTTTCGCTCCAGCTCATAATCATAAGGATCAATGCCTGGAACAGGATCAAAGTTCTTGATTTCAAAGCCGAGGAAGTATTCACCGGATGTGGGTGCAAAGCCAATTTCCTTAAGAGCAGGTTTTGGATAGAATTTCGGTCCGTCTCCAGTTAGTCTTATAAGTAATCGTTTCTCCCTATGGTGAAGTAAAAGATATTTAGTCTTTTCAAATCCTGATACGAGGTTGATTGAACCTTTACCAAGTGCAGCTGGGACATAATACAGTCTATTTGTTACAATCGGATCCCATTGCTCAGTCTTATAGTATCCCACAAGCACAAGATCTTTCTTGTTTGGCTCAAATGAATTCTCATATTGTAGCCCTTTTTGAGGAATTGAATCTTTAATATTGTCATATGCTTGAGGTGTGTTTAAGATTTCAGAAATGAATGCATAAAGTAGTGATCCCTCGTTAGAAGGATCGGACGCATCTGGAAGTAAAGGAAACGCTCCAATATTGACTGTTTCAATACTTTCGATAAAATATGGTTTCTTTTTTAATTCTCCTTTTATTCTGCCGGGAAACAATATATATCCTCCGATTATTTCTTTAGCTGAGTAATCATGATTATCAGAACCATAATAAATCGCATCTCGATATCTGTGCATTTGATTGATTGCGTCAGAAGGAGGATAATCTATCCCCGTTGTTTCTGTTTGTTCCTTTATGTCATCGTTGTTAAGTTTATTATCGTCAATGATACGATATTTAGCATCAAATAGATATGTAAGAACAAATCCATCCGGTTTAACTATGTTAAGAACGATATCAGGTCTGTTTTCAGTAGTGGCTGTATGAACAATTCCAGAACGACGATTATATGTGTGTTGATAATATAGAACGACTTTTGATCCATCATTCTTATGATATTTCACAGTATGCTCTTGATTATTGTCTTCAAAAGGTTTGATCATAGGCATAGGATTCTCGGTTATTTCTTCGGGATTATTGAAGTGTAGACCGAGAATGTCAGCTATCATTTGGCGCATTTTCAGGAAGCACCAGAGTTCGTACAGCTCCCAAATGGGGCGAACGCCTATTGCGTTTGATCCCTCAAAAAGCTCTATGCCTTTTTGGAGTAAGAGCCAGTATTTATACACCTGAGCATAGCCAGTGCGTTTTTGGAGCACCATACTTTCGCTCCGTAGCGGCTCACCGCGTAGATTGCGAAATAGCTTGGAGTTGGCAAGTCTGCGGATGGAGCTTACATATCCATCAAGTTCATCAAGTTCGCTGTCGGCTACTTTATCTGCACCCTTTGCTCGCTCGTTTCTGGCTTTTATTATATCAACAATAGAAGTTAGCCGTTTACCGATGCGGTCGAGCGTAAACTTGACAAATCGATTTTCACGCGTATTATGGGTATGAATAATTTCTTCGTGCCTGAAATATTCACGTTCCAATCGGTCATAGGCTTCAACTTCGGCAAAGATTTCTTCCATGCGCGGAGCCCATCGCTTAATGCGGTCGGCTCGGTCGTGATACACCTGCCGGGTTTGGCGCAGGTGTGGTTTGTCAACGATATAGCGTACCCACTTTTCATAATCGCTGGCAATGTTAAGAAAGATTGAGAGCCAAATAACATCATTGTCAGACTTGCCCCCACGTTGAAGATTTTGCAGTGTGAGGGTCAAATATTGATAGATGATTTCATTGTATTGAGCGTTGATTTCCGCGAGAATATGGTTGTAATCGTCCTTTGTGTCAAGTTTGGGAGAAACAACACGGAAAGAGAGTGTGTCGGTGCGCTCCGGCTTTCCGCAAGGCTTATACTTGTAGGTAAGTTCAAATATGCCCGGTTCGTTGAGAAACTTTAGCGGCGCCGACATGAGCCACTTATGTTCACCAACCTTGATTACCGAAAACAATTCGGTAACTTCCTTCATCTTGTGGAGAACGCAAGGGGCGTCATCTATTTCAGTAATGTAAATGCTGACGTTATACGTTGCGGTTTCGTAGAATACTGGAGGTTCGTTTGTCCACTCTTTAGAATCAGGTTCTCCGACAGGGTGCAAGTCGAAGCTGGGTGACATAGCGAGTCGTAGCGAACCGGGAAGCGTACTGCGGTAGTCGCAGTAGGTCAATGCCTTTTCTTTGACACGCGCACAAAACCTCCGCCAACAGTTAGCCATATCTGCAGCCGTGTTGGCGGTTATCTCGACATTTTCACTTTTAAAGGAGAGTACTTCCATATGTATTATGGCCAGAATGAAGTAAACTGAGATTGATCAAGTCGATCATTAATTTCCTTTAGTTTCTTGGTTGCGTTGAGATATGGTATGGAGAACTCTATTAGCTTGTTAAGTGGCTTTTCAAGGAGTTCCTTGTCCCCCTCAATCCGAGGTAACACTTTCATCATCATTATTTGATCTACGGAAGTGTTGAGTATGGTTTCCCATTCTGCGGTTTTGTCCTCGAGCCAAAGCTGATAGAAATATAGCATCAACTCGTTCTGAACGCGATAAGCTATCTTCAAAGGAGTGCCTTCAAGAGCCGAATTTATACCGTTAAGCACCTTTGACACTTCCGTTTTAAGCCATTCGGTTTTCTCTGCATTGTCAGCGGCAAGAGCCTTAATCACATCCGAGGCTTTAGTCTCGGTAGCTAGATAAAGCGAGGGTGATGTCGGGTTGACACGATATTCAAGATCAGAAGCTTTTGCGAAGAAATCCATAAAAGGATCTCCCTCAGGCAGATTCATTTCGATAGTCATAGCACGGTCTATCACCTTACGAGAGAACTGATGGGTCGTTTCATCCATGTTGACAGTGCCGATGATGACAACATTTTCCGGAATACGGAGGCCGTACTTCTTTAGTTTATCATAAATAGGTTGAGCTTTGTCTGAAATTTTTCCGCTGATGATACGCTGCTTTCCGTCAGCGGTTGCTTCTTCTTTGAGTTGAAGGCCAAATAAATCATCTTGCAATTTGAGTTCATAGTCCTTGTTTGCAAAAATATCAGGTTTAACGAGCGGTTCGGAAACGATGTGTCCGTCAATTTTCGTTCGACTTTCAAGCACACTCAAAAACTCCGCGAAGTATTGCTCCACAGGTGCAAGATTCATTTCATCAAGGCATACAAAGAACGGTATATTGGGATACAACATAGCCTTTGCAAGGAACTTGACAAAAGTTGTAAGCTGATAATGTGCACCTCCTATTTTACTCTCGTAACCGAGAAGCTCGGTCGAGTCATGCCAATTTGGCTTGACCTCGATAAGACAGTAATTGCCTGGAGATGTCGGATCTTCACGAAGCACAGCATCATCCGGACAGCTGTCAAAAGCCATCTGCTTTACGATACGACTCTTGCCGGTGCCGGAAATACCCGCTAACAAAAGAAATGGCTTCGTCCGCATCGCGCGAAGATAACAAAACTTACTTTTAGTGCTCTCTTCTGCACTATGAACCGCATCCTCAACATTCTCGAGGAATCTATTATTATCTCCAGTACGGGACTGGACAATTAAAACTTCAGTTGACTTATCCTGAGAAGTAGTATCTCCGTATTGCTTAAGAAATTCGATATATTTATTTATTGTAGCTGAGTGGTTCCAATAAGTACCACTTACCATTGGATCAGAGCCCCTATTACAATGATATTTTGCAACATAGAGAGGCTTTATGACATACTCCCAATACTGTACGTTGGTACAACTGTATCCTGAAGAATAATATGGTATTTTTAACGCTTTAATATTGATATCCAATGCACTACCAGCATCTAATAGATTAGCATACAAATTTATGGGGGCTGGTTTGTCACTATGAAGGCTTGGGTGGTTCTTTAGAAATGTTATGAAATCATCTTTTATAGCCATAATATGGATTTTTAGTTGAGCTTATTATACGTTTCAAGAAATTCAATATACTTGTTTATCGCAGCTAAATGATTCCAATATGTCCCAGGCACCATAGGGTATCTACCATAATCTTTATGATAAGCTGCTTCATACTGGGGTTTTATTATATTTTTCCATTTCTTTACATCCAAACATCTAAAACCACATCTGAAATCTTTTATTCCTAACTGCTTAATATTTTTATCCATTGCACTTCCATCTTCCAAAAGATTGGCATAAAGCAGTTTAGGAGCAGGCCGATCTTTTCTCATTTTAGGGTGCCTATCAAGAAACTCTAAAAAATCTTCTCTTACGCTCATCATCTATAAATCTTTGTTCGAATATCGAATCGCTAAACCTATTGCTTTCCCTAAAAGAGGAGGTACCGCATTCCCGATTTGAACTAATTGCTTATTTTTAGAACCCTCAAAAATGAAGGAATCAGGAAAAGACTGCAATCTTGCCATTTCTCGAGCTGTAAGTACTCTACTAAGTTTAGGATGTAAGTTTACTCCTCCATGGTTTTCTTTAATGGTACAGGAAGCTTCATTCCAAGGACATTTTTTCCAAGCATCAGAGTATCCTTTATATAAGCTTTTACCCTCTGGTACCTCTTCTATTCTCTTCTGCATTTCTGGAGAATGCTTTGTCGGAACATGGTTAAAGTTCTCATCGCTAGGCCTTGCCATCAAGTCCGCTATAGCTTCACCGGTGGTCACGTATTGCTCTGGATTTAATATGGGTTTTGGATGATAGTTTTTAACACCTATACGATTCCCAATGAATATAACTCTTTCCCTTTTCTGTGGAGTATAGTAATCAGCCGCACATAGAACTGCAATATTCATATTATATCCAATAGAACGAAAATCTTCTACGATTTTTTGTTCTACGTGTCCACCTAACATACTTCTTAACCCTTTCACGTTTTCGCATATAACAAACCTTGGTTGGAGCTCTTTTACAATCTCAACCAATTCTAAATATAAAGAATTTCTAGGATCGTCAACGACTCTATTACCTGCCATACTGAACCCCTGACAGGGAAATCCGCCAGCAACAATGTCCAGTTCTTTGCCGTTCAAACGATTTCTTACCTCTTTATAAAATCTATGTTTTACAGCAGACTCTTTTATATCTCCATAGATAAAAGGATGATCAAAATTGCGATTGTAAGTGAGTCCCGCTTCTTTAAACCAGTCTAGTCCACAGATTCCGTGTAGCCCGGCCATTTCTAGCCCTTTTGAAAGACCTCCAGCACCACAAAATAAATCAACAAAAGTCATTTCTGAATTTTTTTGCGCATTCCAAAATCCAGAGATGTCTATCCAATTTGGAGTTGTTGAAGGATCCGGTTGAACAGTAGAGGTTTTCTTATCGGATATTTGTGGGTTGGAATTATTCTCATACATAGTTAGATCGGATGCAGCTATATGATAGACATTGCCAATTTTAGAAGCTATAATTTCTCCATTGGCAATTTTTCGTCGAACTGCCTTAATGGACAATTCTAGAGATTCCGCAACTTCTGGGATGGATAGATAATGCTTCATCATACTTTATATAATGTTTACCTCCTAAGGATAAGTTAACAGCCTTATCCAAAAAAAAGTCATATTTCATTAAGTTTTAGTTTGTTACAATATACATAAATCATAATGCTCTTTAATAAAGAGTCTATGCACTGCAAAATTACAAAAAAATTATAAATAAACAAAGTTATAATAATAGGTCGTTAAAAATTTTGACTTGAAAAAGTATGATGTGACCTTTCTTGGAAATGGTGGTTCTTTCCTACTTTAGTTGAAAATCCATGTTGGCATTCCATCTTTATCTTTAACAGGGGCAATTTGGCTTTCCCATACATAACTCTTTTGATCGTCTTAAGCTTATTGGCGAATCCTTCCGTAATTCCGGTGGAAACAGGGTAAATCATGGCGTTCCTTACAGCCTTTATGTCCATACGGATACCCCTTACAAAAGTCCTTATTCCGGGAAGAATGGATTTCTGATGCTTATCAAGCCATTTTTTCCAGCCTTACGGGCTTATTACTGTGGAGACACTTAAGAAATGAACCGGCAGCCTCGGGTAACTGATCAAACCATTCCTCACCGAAAGTGCGTTGGTGACCTCACACCCGTAATCCGTCAGTTCCTTACCGAGGGCACTTTTGCTGATCATGACGGCAAGCTGATTTACAGGAGGCAAGGCAACCGTTTTTCCTTCTTTCGGGGATTCATTAAAAGCCCTCTCCATATCTGCCTTGTCCTTTGCCGGGCGATATCCACGATGACCTTCAGCAAGATACCGGTAACGGAACACCTCATTCCCGGGTTGTTCCGTTACCGGTATCTGCACTCCTTATTATGGCAGAAGAACTTACGTCCATGAAAACATAGGATGACATTCTGTCCGAAAGCCGGCAGATCCTGAAGTCTGCGCATATATCTGCTGTGAACCTTCCGGGATATGGCCTGATAGTAAGGGCATACGCCATAAGGCTTTGATGAACGGGGATATAACAACAGACATCCATTCATGTCCTCTTCATATCCATCCACATGCAGGTGGCTGTCCCTGAAAAAAATGATTGAGGTCTAATTTAGAATCTGGATCTTGGAGAAAACCAAGTTTTTTATTATCTTCGCGTTTACTTACGGGATATACTTTCATTGATGGTTATTTAAGTCCAGGGAAAACTCAAATATAACATCAATGGGAGGATATTCCATTCTTTTGTCTGTTAACTATCTGTAATTTAAGTTGATAAATCTCAATCACAACCTACTTCAGGGCTGTTTTTTCAACTAAAGTAGGAAAGAACCGAAAAAGTTACTACCGACTTGCGCAGGACAGCAGGGATGTGCCGTTGCTATTGCCGGCTCACGCGCACGGAGTGCGCTAACTACGTGGTTCGTCGCCATAGGTTTCCTGGTCTTCCGCTGCGATATCCATCTCTGCATCCTCCGACTCTACATACAGTCGCTCCGATTCTCCTCCGACTATACGGCCATAAAGCCCGTCAAGATACTCCTGCCTTCCCGCGACAGCCCGTATGTCGCATTCCCATACTCGTATCACCCTCCAGCCCATCGCCTGAAGGTCTGCTTCGTTACGTGCATCGCGGGCTACGTTGCGCTCGATCTTCTCCCTCCAGAAATCGACATTTGACTTCGGCAACCGGAAATACCGGCAACCATCGTGGCCGTGCCAGAAACATCCGTCGACGAACACCACCGTCTTGTATTTCGGTAAAACAATGTCCGGTCGCCCTGGAAGCTTCTTACCCTGAACCCTATAGCGCAGTCCTCGGGAGAAAAGATACTTCCGCACTATCATCTCCGGCTTTGTATCCTTCCCCTTGATGGCCGCCATGCAACGGCTCCGCTCCTCAGGTGTCATCGTATCAGCCATAAAACCAATTATGCATTATGAATTATGAATTATGCATTCACAGGAACTATCCCAACACAACATCAAGCACCATCATCAGCAAGAAGCCGACCGAGAATCCTACCGTGCCCCAGTTGGAATGCGTGCCCTCTTGCGTCTCCGGTATCAGTTCCTCAACCACTACATACATCATAGCGCCTGCCGCAAACGCCAGCAGATAGGGGAGGGCCGGCACTACAAACGATGCCAACAGCATGGTGACGACAGCCGCTACCGGCTCCACAGCTCCGCTCAACACTCCCATGCCGAACGCCTTCCTCCGGCTGTTGCCGATGGCACGCAACGGCATGGACACTATCGCTCCCTCCGGAAAATTCTGAATGGCGATGCCCAACGCTAAGGTCAACGCTCCGGCCATCGAGAGATAGGCGTTATGGCCCAAGGCCGCTGCAAGCGCAACGCCAATGGCCATGCCCTCCGGTATGTTGTGGAGCGTGACGGCGAAGACGAGCTTGCTCGTCCTCGATATGTTGCTTTTCGGTCCTTCACTTTCCTTATCGTCGATGTGCTGATGCGGCACCGTGACATCAAGCAGAAGCAGGAATCCGATACCGAGCGCAAAACCTACGATGTCGGGCACCACACTCATCAGCCCCTCCTTGCCGGTCATCTCCATCGACGGAATGAGCAGCGACCAGATCGAGGCCGCCACCATAACTCCGGCGGCAAACCCCGTCAGACCCTTCTGCATAAGGGCCGGTATACGCTCTTTCATGAAGAGCACGCACGCCGCCCCCAAAGCAGTGCCTATGAAGGGTAGCGAAAGTCCAAGTATTAGTCCGTTCATAACTTATCCTTTTTTATTTACAAACACTTCTGCCGATTCTTTTGTTGCTTCAGCCTTGAAGAGCGGTGCCATCCGATTTTGTGGATTCATAAACTTTTACTAATTTTGTATTCCGCATCGCGTGCCCGGCCGCGATGCAACCTGAAAAGGCAATCCATATTCAATCGCTCTGCCCATGACAACTCTATATTTTATTCCGGATAAGGCCAGAAAGGCTTTCATAGCTCCACTCCCGGCCAATGGCGGGAGTCAGGATACAACCCTGATGGATGTAGCTGTGGTCGATACCGCCGGCCTTGTAGGCTACGTCGAGGCGTGCCTCGGCATTCACTGCTCCGAAGAAGCATTCAATGTAAGGCTATGCCGCTACTATAAACTCCTTCGCCGATGGCTTGATGCGCACGAGGGCAATGTGCTCTGCAATTCCTTCAGGCTCGCACATCTCTCTACGGCCCGCCAGCTGCTCGTATGGCGCGATGAACTCAAGATGGCGCAGTGGGATTTCCGTTTCGACGATGCCGACTCGCGCCTTGGTGCCTTGGCCGCCATAGAGAAATTGGAGTCAGTGGCCGGATTGCCCGACAGGATTATTGCGGCTGCAGCCCGTCTGGAGGCTTCTGACGATAAGGCATTCCATGGCGTAAGGATTCTGCTCAACGTCGCTCGTCAGATTCTCCGTCCTCTTCTCAGACGCCTGCTGGATGCTCTGGAACGCCGGGGCGCTACAATCGCGATGACGGAGTTCGCTCCCGATAAGGGCGACAACCTTTCGGCTTTGCGCAGTTCGCTGCTGTCGGGAGATGGAGGCTCAATCATCCTCAATGGCTCTGATGATTCCTTCGAGGTGCTTTCGTTTGAGACGGCCTATGATGAGGCGGAATATATCGCTGTATGTCAGCATGGTTTCAATGCCTCCCTTATGGTCAATTCCAGAGCGAAGGAGACCGACAACAGGCTCGCCGCGCAGTATCTCCCTACTTCCGGATCAAAGATCACCTCACGCTCCCGAGTGCTCAACCTGATGCCGCTGGCCCTATCGCTCTACGATGAGCATCTCCAGATCACAAAACTCGTGGAATGGTTTGCCGCGCCTCTCCACCCGCTCCCGGGACGATTCCGGTTTCAGCTTGCCGAGGCCATCGCCCGCAGCGGCGGTTATCACAACAGCGCATGCCGCGAAATTGTTGACAAATACATAGCAGGGGAGTACGCATATCCGGATGAGCGCGACAAACAGCTTTCGGAGGCGGAGCTCAGGAAGCTTGAGGCGAAGCGCCGGAATGAACGCCTGGAGATGGTGGCTCTCTTTGTGCCTTACCTTGAGCCCGGCTACCGAACCGACGAGAATGCCGAGCGCACCCTCATGCGCCTTTCAGTCTGGGCGCGCCAGAGACTCCATACACTCCCCGAAGACGATGACCGCGAAGCCGTGGCTACGCAGCTGAAGGCGCTTTCCGACGGCATCGACATCCTTATGCTCCTCTTCTCGGAGCGCGATGAAAGGTTCGACCTCGCGCTTGCAGGGGAATGGGTGAGGGATATTCCCTCGGAAATAACCCTGCCTCAGCATCCGGCCCGGGTAGGCTCGGTGTTCACGATAGCCCGCCCATGGGATATCGCTGTGCCTGCATCCTGCATAGTATGGGCCAATATGGAGAGCGAGGAGATTGCGCCCTTCGAATGCGAGTTCCTCCTTCCTTCGGAAAGAAGGGCGATAGAGGCGAATGCCCGTTTCTGGCAACGCGAGGATGAGACACGTTACCGTTTCTTGAATTCGATCCTTCCTTTCCTCTTCGCTGCCGACCGGCTGGTGCTGACATGCGCGGATAAGAGAGGGGGCGAGCGCATAGTGTCCCATCCCCTTATGACGAGGCTTTCCGTGCAGGTGGCGAATTTCAAGGAGTTCACAAGGCGGAAAGACATTTCAGACCTGCGAGACGTAGAGGTAGAGCCCGTAGACAACAGTCGCAGAGTGACCGAATACAGCTTCCTGCACTCGGAAAAGATTAGGCTCCCCAAAAGGATGAGCGCCACTGCGCTTGAGACGTTTACTCTCTATCCCTTCGATTTCCTCTTCGAGCGCATACTCAACTATCAGACGGCCGGACTTTCGAGTATGCCCGAACTGTATACTACCCGAGGCAATGTGGCGCACGCAGTGATAGCCCGTTTGTTCTCGCCACCCGACAGCCGGCATCCGGCTTCAGCAGCGGAGATTCGCCAACGTGTGGAGAAGGGCTACGAAGCGGCTTTTCAGGATGCCGTAAATGAGTGCGGAGCCATTTTCCGCCTTCCGGAAAACAAGCTTGAGATGAGCAATCTCCACTATCAGCTGCGCAACTGCATCGATTCGCTTCTGGAGATAATCGAAGTCAACGGCCTGAGGGTCGACGGATGTGAAAACCACTATTCGAAGTTTATCGACCTTTACGGGGAGGGACCTTCCGGTGATCAGCCCGACGACCTGCATGGCTACGTAGACATGAAGCTTACCGACGCCCAAGGACGCCATGTGGTGTTCGACCTCAAATGGACACGTAGCCGCTCCTACCACCAAAGCCTGCTGGAGGGCAACCGCTCCACGCAGCTGGCCGTCTACAGTCATCTGTTGGCCGACGGCGACGACTCTGTCCTCACCGCCTATTTCGTGATGCCCCGGGGGCGGTTGATCTCATGCTTTCCGTTTAAAGGGCGAGGTGCCGTCAGGGTAGAGCGCGCTGACGATGCCGACATCATGGAGCAGCTCGTCAATTCGTTCCGCTACCGTCGCGGTCAGTTGCTCTCGGGTGTGCTCGAGGATGGTGAGCATCACTCCCTGTCCGAACTCGCCTACAGTCGCGACTGCATGGACCGAAACCTGTTTCCGCTGGCTGCAGACGATGACGACTTAAAGAAAGAAAACATATTCAGTACCTACCGCATCTTCAAAGGATTCTAAAACGACAGGCCGATCATGAAGAATATCACATACATTAACGCCGGAGCCGGAAGCGGCAAGACCTATACACTCACAGAAAAGCTCTTCCAGGTGCTGGGCAGCAAAAAGGCCCGTCCCGACGAGGTGATCCTCACTACTTTTACCGTAAAGGCAGCCAACGATTTCAAGGAGAAGGCAAAGGCCAAGCTCTTTGAGAAGGGCCTGTTTGATGAGGCCAATATGCTCGATGGCGCCCTGATCGGCACTATCCACAGCGTGGCTTACTCCATAATCTCAAAGTTCTGGTACTACCTCGGTCTGCCCCCTAAGCCTCAGATCATGACGGAGGATGACGGCGATGTCTACCGCTCGCAGTCGCTGGGCAACCTCCCTACAAAGGAGGAGCTGGATTTCCTCAAGGAGTTTGCCGAGAAATTTGAGATAAAGGATGGCCGCAACGTTTCGGTAGACTATGATTTCTGGCGTGGCCATCTGAACGCCATCATCGGCTTCACAACCAATTATGAAATCTCGGCCTACGATCGGAGCCGTGAAGTCTCGAAAGCCGCCTTCGCTGAGTTTGTCAACCCCAATGCCCCCGCTCTGCCTACTCCGGCGGAGATTAGGGAAGCCATAGAGATCCTTAAGGGAATCTTCGACTGCCAGAAGGAATCCGCAACCAACAATAACCGTAAGGAGACACTTAAGGAACTCTCCCGCAGGGCTTCGCGTCCGTCGTTCGCACTATATAAGGAACTGTTGAAGCTCGGCACGTCTATTACCGCTACTAAGAAGCATCCGGACATCGCCCGGATAAATGAGAAGCTCACCCTGATGTGGCAGACAAAGGAGGTGTACGACTATATGGCCCGCTACATCGACCTCGCGTTTGATCTCGCCGAGCGCTGGCGCGATCAATACCTTGCTTTTAAGAAGGAGCGCAACATCCTCGACTTCAACGACCTTGAGAAGTATCTGCTTGAACTCCTGCGCAAGCCATATGCCGCGGCTGAGATCGGAGCGAAATACCGCTATGTCTTCGTAGATGAGTTTCAGGACTGTTCCCCCATACAGATAAAGATATTCACTGCTCTGAGCGAACTTGCGGAGCATTCCTACTGGGTGGGCGACATGAAGCAGTCTATCTATGGATTCCGTGGCTCCGACACTCCTCTTATTGATGCAGTGATCAAGACGATTGAAGACAGCGCCGGGAATGACTGCGAGATAATGACTCTTCCTAAGTCATGGCGGTCGGTGCCGGAGATTGTGGAGCTGTGCAATTCCATCTTCGTAAGCGCCTTTTCTCCGGAGATTCCGGCGAATCGCGTGCGTCTGGAGCCGGAAAAGAACTCCGACGGGTCGGTGGAGCCTCTCGTGCTGTGGAATCTGGAGAGCAAGGATGATATAGGAGGTCTGGTGGCGAATATGATCGCCGATGGCGTGAAGCCATCCGACATCGCAATCCTCAACCGTATGGGCGACCCTCTTAACTATATGGCCGATCTGCTTACAGGCCTCAACATCCCCGTCAATCTCAGCACCGAGCCGATCATGTCGTCGAAAGCTGCGTTGCTGGCGAAAGCCATCCTCAGCGTAGCCGACAATGACGCTGACTCGCTCGCCAAGGGAGAGGTGGCGTTCCTCCTCGATCCCCACTACACTACGGAAAACATTATTTCGGATACATTGGATCATATCAACCCTGACACCTTGCGCCCCGATCACTCTTTCCTCGACGAGATACCGGTATTGAAACGCCTTACCGAAATCAGGAGCCGGCTCACCCAGCAGTCGATAGCGGAGTTTGTTGAGTCGGTCATCCTTGAGCTGAATCTATATGAGGAGGCCATGAAGTGCTGCGGCAGAAAGGAGAGCGTGAGGGTACTGACAGCTATAGTGGGCGCCGCTAAGACTTTCGAAGAGGTATGCCTGCGTCTTGATACTACGCCTACCGTAAAGGGCTTTATCGACTATCTCGACAGCGGCTCGGTCTCTCTGCCCGGCGATCCGGACGGGGTAGTGCTGCTTACGATGCACTCGTCGAAGGGCCTGGAGTGGAAGCACGTGATTGTCACTTCACTTTCCTCTCATCCTGCCGATACGAAAAAGATAATGAAGAGAGACGTGTTTGGAGTGCATTTCCGCCGTACGGAATCCCCGTCGGAGGCGATGCTCTTCCCGGAAGTGCATATCACACTCATGCCGTTTGTCTACGGAAGTGGCAATACCAATGTGCCCGCACCTTTGGATGCGATTATTGCCAACAAGCCTGAATTCAACCGCATATGCAAGGATAAGATACTGGAGGAGACTCGTCTGCTTTATGTGGCCATGACGCGGCCAAGCCATCAGCTTGTGATGTCGCTCAGCGGAAAGAATCCTCTGCAATGGTTGGCGGATATGGGGCTGGAGGAATACGCTGAGGCCGGAAGGATGGCGGATTCGTTTGGTTTCTCCTGTGTCAGACTTGAAAATGCGGTTGAGGTGGAGACTGCTGTAGTTCCAAACATGACATATCGCATTGAGAGAGAAGACACTCCGCATGAGCGTCGTGATTACTCTCCGAGTATGCTGCCGGGCAGAGCCTCTGTCAGGTCTCACCGGGATTTCGGCAGACGCATTCCCTTGGGGAAACTCCCCAAGGACGTGGATATGGATACCGTCGGCAACTGCCTCCATCATATCTACCGCCTCAGCGGCAAGGAGTTTGCCGACGCAGCGGCCGCGGCGCGCATCATCGGATCCTACGGACTTGGCGCCACTCTTTGCGATACAGATGAAATTGAAGCGGCCTGGAGAAGGCTTCTCGATTATATTTCGGAAAGACACGGCGCATGTCTGGCGCTCGACCATGAACGCCCCTTCATAATGCACCGTGGAGGAAAGGCCTATAGCGGAAGCATCGACCTGACCGCCACAGTTGCCGGCGGTGTGGTCTTGGTCGATTATAAGACGTGCCCCTTGGGCAACGACCATATCCTCGATGAAGACGACCCTCATTTCGCCGGACTCTACGGCGGTCAGCTCGACTGCTACCGCAAGGCTCTCCAGACTTCGGGCCACAACGTAGTGGCCACCTATGTCTACTATCCCGTCTCAGGCCTGATTGTGGAGTTCTGATTATCGTTTAGTGACGTATGGAGCTATCTTCTTGGAATAATAGTCTTTTGCGTCTTTCCAGCGATAATACGGACCCGACACCGGAGTGAACGGCAGCGTCACTTCCTGCTCGTTGAGCATTGCCTTGAAGAGGATGTCGTCAGGGTTGGTGTTTCCATCCTTGCGATAGAATACGATCTGGATGTTGGCGGCCATCGGCACTACGAGGTAGTCGTGCCATCCTTTCGCGCCGAGTTCCTCGAGGTCGTTTATTTCCTCTCCGAAATTGTTCATCTCCATCAGTGATGCGAGCGGAAGCACGATGGTGTCGTGGCTATACCGTAGATTTACGCTGGGAGTGGTGGAGTTGAATGCTGTGTCTACACACTCTATGATGTCGCGGAGGAGGTTAGACTGCGAAAACGGCATGCGGTTGTTGGTCATCTTGGAGTTGCCTGCATGGAGAAACCATCCGATGTTGCGTTCCGACCATCTTTCCCTTGCTTCGTCGATAGAGAACACCTCATCTACGAGCCAGGGCTGATCGGAATGGCTCTGCGTATTGACGAGCACGGAGAAGAGGGGCTTGAAAAGCTCATATCCGATGCTGTCTTTAGCAAACTGGGGATCGGTGAAGAGGCGCGTCAGATATTCCCCTTTGTTGTCGTGGCGGATATTGAAGTCTCTGGCCTGGTTGGCGTCGGCATGTCTGCGGGCCTCCCATGCGCCGCGGTCGTTGGCGTTCATATACCACATGTCGGCCATGCTGGCATCGGTGGATATATGTATGGAAGGCACTACGCTCTGTATGCCGTTCAGTCCATTGAACATCGAAAGGATCGAACGTATCACGTTTGTTGCGCGCGCATCGACATTCGTGTTTTTATTGAAGATCTCGGGATAGTTGTTCGCCATGCGTTTTCCTATTCCCTGATGCTGGAGGGCTCCGTTGTCGGAGAGTTCTCCCTCGCGGCCTTGTGCGGCGGCATGGATTTTCCTCACGGCATCGAGCGTCTTCTGTCCGAGGGGAGTCAGCTTACCGTTGCGTTCCCCTTTTTCCAGCAGTTCGAGCGACTTGTTGTATTGGTCATAACCGATAAGCCAGCGGCTGCCGTGGCGTCCGGAATGTTCCAGATGGAATGGCTTGTAGCCTTTCGGAGCGGGAGTCTGAGCTGGAGGGTCTTTATGAAGCCAGGGATAGCAGTAGTAATTGCCGCCGGCCTCATGGAAGTCTATATCGGCCATAGTGGGAGTTTCCGCAGCAGCTGTAACGCAGCCGGCGGTCATGGCGCCTGAAACAAGCAGGCATCTGAGGGTTGCAGAAAGTTTCATCAGTTATTCGGTTTTAGTATCATCACTGCAAAATTAATAAAATAATGTCAATCTCCAAAATCCCCGGCATCGTTTCACACCGCAATCTGCCTCCGCGACGTTTGAATATGTTAGAAACCGAATCACTGAATCGGATTTGTACGAATAAAATATTTTTAGTAACTTTGCCAATTATGAGAAACATTGTTTTTGATTTTGACGGGACGCTCGTGGATACAGCTCCCTTGATTATACAGACCATGCAGGCCACCATCCGTGAATTGGGTCTGCCGGAAAAAAGCGAGGAGGAATGCCGCGCTTCCATTGGATTCCGTCTGGAGGAGATACCCTCGGTTCTCTGGCCGGAAATCAAGGATTTGTCGGCTACATATGCCCATACCTACCGTCGCATTTTTGATAAGCTGAAGCGTCCGCTCCGCGTAACCTGTTATCCTGGCGTCGTCGATACCTTGCGAAAGCTGCATGAGGATGGCTATAGGATGGCGATAGCCAGCAGCCGTAGCCATGCTTCGCTTGAAGAGTATATTGAGCTTTTCCAACTCTCTGATTGCTTCTCCATGCTGGTGGGAGGCAATGATGTAGAGCATGGCAAACCGGCTCCAGACCCGGTATTGGCGATACTGAAAGCTATGGACTGGAAAGCATCCGAAACCCTTACGGTAGGAGATGCTCCGGTAGACATCCTTATGGGAAAAGCCGCCGGCACCATGACCTGTGCCGTAACCTACGGCAACAGCACTCTTGAAGCCCTGCAGTCCGCCTCCCCAAACTTCATCATCGACTCCTTTCCAAAACTGATGGAAGTGGAAAAGAAATTATCATCGCGGTAATAATTACAGCAGTGACAAAGTTTAATCCACTTGGTCTGGTCTTTTGAATGAGTAAATCATTGAAATAAGGTTGGTCTTTTTATATTCCTTGAAAGGGTGGATCCACTTGCTTGTTAAGTCGATGTGCTACTATTTCAAGCTTACTGATTTCAATTACAAAATTAGTAAAAAATGGCGAGATACGCAACGACCGTGGAAAGATTAAACCTTCATTGTTGTTTTATAGTCAAGACACTATATATTTGTGCATTTCAGTTTCGTGTCATACAATATACAGACACCACTGTAACGTAGGGACGCACGGTTCGTGCGTCCGCGCTCGACAGTGTTCGTGCGGCACTGAAAATGCACATTTACTTTCTGACCGAACTATATAAAAGCTGATTGAGTTTTTCTTTTATGATAGATCTACTCAATAAAATTAGAGGTTAGAATATTGCTAATATTGGAAACTTTTATTAACTTTGCTTATGCAAATGAGAATGATTATGGCAGATAGATTTGATGAAATAGGAACTCTTTTTCTCCAACGGAGAAAGGAACTCGGACTGACCCAAGAACAATTGGGTGAGAAAGTAGGTGTGACTAAATCTGAGATTTCGAAGATAGAGAATGGTAGAGGTCTCACTTTCTCCACAATCAATAAGTTGTCGGAAGCTTTAGGAGTATCGGCACGTGTGGAATTAAAGCCAACAGAATCAGTTTCGTCAGATGTAATTCATTATATAGTGATGAGTCTTGGTTTGTTTGCTCGTAAATACAAATTGACAAAAAGGGAGGCTTGTAATTATCTGTCACGCTTCAAGGGTCTTGACTTTTCAATCCGTAATTATGAAGCAGAGCATCAGCTGTCACTTCAAGAGTGTGTGGAGGATATGGCTGCAATCTGTCAAAGAAATGGAGGTG
>CAMWMK010000072.1 GCA_947175295.1 uncultured Porphyromonadaceae bacterium | reverse complement strand
GACTTGACGCATACGGTGTGGCCCATGCTCATGCCGGGGCCGAAGTTGGTATAGGTAATGCCCTTGGGAGCGGCAGCCTCCATAAGCGTACGCACGATGGAGTCGCTGCCCGGATCCCAACCTGCGGAGATCACCGACACCTTGCCAGCTGCCTTTGCCGCTGCGTCGAGCGAACGGCGCAGGTCGAGGATGGAGGTGTGGATGTCGAAGCTGTCGACGGTGTTTATGCCCATGGCGAGATACTTGAGGGCGTGCTTCTCCACCTCGCGTGTGGGAGTGCAGAGGATGGCTACATCTACGTGGCCGAGTTCCGTGATGTCGGTCACTACCTTGTAGGCCTGGAGCTCGGCGGGGATTTCGGATACGTTGCGGCGCACTACGCCTGCGATTTCAAAGTCGGGAGCGGCCTCGAGTGCTTCGATGGTGAAGCGGCCTATGTTGCCGTAGCCTACTACGGCGGCGCGGATCTTTGTCATATTTAAGGGTTAAAGGGTTAAGGGTTAAGAGTTAAGGGGGAGGAGCCGATAGCCTTGGGCGCGGAGATAATACAATATCTCGGGGAGGCAGCGCTTCAGCTTGGCGATGCTCTTGAGGGAGTCGTGGAGGTTGATGATGCAGCCGGGGCGCACATTGGCCTTCACGGAAGCGAGGATGGCTTCGGGGGTGCGGTCGTAGCGGTAGTCGAGAGTATTGAGGTCGAACATCACTATCGTGTAGCCTTCCTTCTGAAGGGCCTTCTGCTGGTGGGGAAGGATGAGCCCGTGGGGGGGACGGAAGAGGCGTTGGCCGTCGGGCGTTTGACGTTTGACGTTTGACGTTTGACGTAGGCTGTGCAGGGTTTCCTCGGCGAGGCGGACGTCGGCGAGGACTTCCTCTACGGTTTGGCGGAAGGGGGGACGGTGATGGAAAGTGTGGTTGCCGATGGCGTGTCCGGCCTCCACCACAGCGCGGAAGAGATCCGGATATCGGCGGGCGTTGTCGGCCACCATGAAGAAAGTGGCCTTCGCGCCGTAGGCCTCAAGGGTCTCGAGCAACCAAGGAGTAGACTCGGGGATGGGACCATCGTCGAATGTAAGATAGACCGACGGTTTTCCGTCATTCAGCCGGAACATGACATCCCGGCTGAATGCGAAAAACCGCAATATCCAAGGTATTCGCTCCTGAGGAAGCAACATCAGAGGCCTTGACTCTGCTCGCTCAGGCGCTTGGCGCGCGCTTTGTCGAGCTTACGGTATTGTTCATACTTCTGAAGATTCTCCTCGCTGCCTCCCTCTTCGAGGAAGACCTCGATCACGGAGTAGATCACCGAGTCGATCTGCTTCTCATCGGCCGAACGCTTCGCATACTCCTCGGGCGAGAGGGATGCCAACTCGTTGGCCACCTCGCAGTATTTCGCTATCTCCGACTCGAATTCCTCCCAGGTGATGCCGTCG
The DNA here is from genome assembly GCA_947175295.1 of uncultured Porphyromonadaceae bacterium. GTDB lineage: Bacteria > Bacteroidota > Bacteroidia > Bacteroidales > Muribaculaceae > Lepagella. The sequence continues at coordinate 16,068 of CAMWMK010000072.1, read as the reverse complement.
TTGCCTGCAGCGGAAGTCTGGCCGCTGCGCATGCCTACGTAGCGCTCGTAGTCGGCGCGTATCTCCTGCTCGTTGAGCCCGTAGCGCTGAAGGATGGCCTCCACGTCCTTGCCCTCGCCGCCGTATTTGCGGTAGAGGTCGATGAAGCGGTAATACTGATAGGGAATCAGCTGGTTCTCATAAGTCATCGGGGGATTGCCGAAGCTGTAGCGCATCGCGCGGTTGTACTGCACGTTGGCGCCATACTTCTCGATGAGCGCGAGGAGCTGTGCGCGTCCCTTCTCCATGCGTGCCTTGTCGGCGAGCACGTCATCGCCTGCAAGCTCGCAGTTGAGCTGGGCGAGAGTTAGCGCGGTCGACATCGAGTAGGGAGCGGCCTTGTCGCTGAGGTTCTTCTCAAGAAGGTCGACTATCTCGGCCGATTGGGCATATTTCTGCTTGGCCTTTGCGGAATCGCCCTGAGCGCGCGCCATGTCTCCCTCGGTGAGGAGCTGGCTTGCCACGTCGACCATCGACGTGCGCGTAGACACGAGCATGCGGCGGGCCGTCTCGTCGTAGTAGACCTTATTCGAATCGGAAGCCTTGTCGGCGCCGCCCCATAGATAGTTCTTCACCACGTCGTAGGCGCGGTCGGTGCGGGGAGCCATGTCGGGCTGGATGGTCGGAGTGAGCTGATGCACCATGCCGGTGCTTCGCACGTAGGGGGTAAGGCCAAGGTGATAGTCGGGGCCTACGGTCGACGCCCAGTAGATCGGACGCGGCCAGCCGTTGGCGGCGTTGGTGGCGATGATGTCGAGCATCAAGAGCTCTCCGAGGCCCACATAGCCCTTGGAGGCCACTGCGGAGGCCTGCGAGAGGTCTATCACGATATGGTCTTCTATGAGGGCGGAATCCTCCGGAGCCACGAGTCCGCGCTCCAGCACCTTCTGCTTGTCTACGGGGATTGTCAGCGTAGAGGCGGCCAGCATCGGATAGCCGTAGCGGGCGTCATACTGTCCGGCGTAGAGGGCCTTGAGCGATGTCAGCAGGTCGGCGGCTCCTCCGCGTCCCGGAAGCGAGACGTCGAGTTTGCCGTAGGCGTAATCCTTCGGTTCGGCGGTGAAGTCTACGGCGGCAGCCTCGTAGCTCTGCATGCGCTGCTGGTTGGCATACCAGTCGGAGTTGAGGTAAGAGAGGTTGATTATCTTCACGTCGGGACGCACGCCCTCCACTTCCTGCACATACCAGAGGGGGAAGGTATCGTTGTCGCCGTTGCAGAAGACGATGGCGTTCGGCTCGAGGCTGTTGAGATAGTTGATGGCGAAGTCGCGCATCGCATATCGGCCGGAGCGGTCGTGGTCGTCCCATGTCTGGGATACCATCTGGAGGGGCACTACGAGGCCGATGGCCGCGGCGATCCAGGCGATCGTGCGTTTGGCGTCTGACGTCTGACGTTTAGCGTTTTCAGAGCCATCGGAAAGCTCCGGTTTCTCCGGCGTCGGCTTCTTCTCGGTGAAGTGGCAGAGGAGGCGCCAGAGTCCGGCCACTCCGAGGCCGATCCAGATGGCGAAGGCGTAGAAGCTTCCTGCGAAGGCGTAGTCGCGCTCACGCGGCTGGTTGGGCACCTGGTTGAGATAGAGCACGATTGCGATGCCGGTCATGAAGAAGAGGAAGAACACCACCCAGAACTGCTCGATGCCGCGCCTTCCCTCAAACGACTGCCAGCAGAGGCCGATCAGGCCGAGGATGAGCGGAAGCATGAAGAAGACGTTGTGGCCCGGATTGTTCTTGCCAAGGTCGTCGGGGAGGAGGCTCTGGTCGCCGAGGCGTGCGTTGTCGATGAAGGGGATGCCCGAGATCCAGTTGCCCGCGTCGAGTTCGCCGCTCTGGTTGTTGACGTCGTTCTGGCGTCCGGCGAAGTTCCACATGAAATAGCGCATATACATGTGGTTGAGCTGATAATTGAAGAAATAGGCGAGGTTCTGGGAGAAGGAGGGCTTGAAGGCATATTTCGTAGGATACATCACGCGTCCGGTCACCTCGTTGTACTGCGGTTCGCGGTTGGTCTCCAGCTCCGGAATCTTATGTCCGTCCTGGTCGATGGCGTGTATCTCCACGAGGTTTGACGAGGTGGTGTCGAGGTTGACCCACTGCCTGTACATCGATTCATGCTGGCGGCTGTAGATGCGCGGGAAGAGCATGTTGAGCTCGGGGTTGTAGACGGGCTCCGACTTGTAGTCTTTCAGCACATAATAGTCTTTTCCGCGCTCGGCGAGGCGGACGTTGCGCGCCTGCTCCGAGTCGGAGAGGAAGCCGTATTCCGACTTCGTCTGCGCTCCCTTCACTCCCTTCACGTAGAGGGGCTTTCCGGGCTCGATCACTGAATTGTATTGCGGAGTGGTCAGCGTGATGGGATATCCGTCCTGGGTGTGGCCGAGGGTATCGGTGTAAAGGCCCACCTGCTGCTTCTGCACCTGCGAATAGAGCGTCTCGCCGTAGATGAGCGGGTTTTCGCCATACTGCTCGCGGTTGAGGTAGGTGGCGAGGTCGAATACGTTGTCGGGCGAGTTCTGGTTCATCGGCGTGTCGGCCGTAGAGCGGATGAGGATGAGGGCGTAGCTGCTGTAGCCTACGAAGATCATCGCCATGCTCCAAGTGATGAGGCTGAGCACGCGTACGGGCACCGAGTGGAGGAAATATGTCCAGAGGAGGGCGGCCAGCACTATGAAGAGGATGACGCCGAGCGCGATGCCGTTGCCGATCCAGAGCACTCCGGAGAGGGCCACGGCGAGGAGGAAGGAGATGCGTATCATGTTGGCGCTGCTCTGCTTCTTGAGCGTATAGAGCGCCCACACGAAGGAGGCCACGACGGCGCAGGCGTAGATGAGGGCGCCGGAGTTGAAGCTCATTCCGCAGGTGTTGACGAAGAAGAGCTCAAACTGCTGTGCCACCTTGATGAAGCCCGGCACGAGGCCGTAGAGCACGAAGAAGATGATGGCGAAGGAGACGAGAAGCGCGCCGAGCGACTTCTTGAGGTTCATGTCGCTCCATTTCCGGTAGGCGAATACGAGTACTATCGCCGGGATGCAGAGGAGGTTGAGGAGATGGACGGCGACGCTGACGCCGATGACGTAGGCTATCAAGACGAGGTAGCGGTCGGCGTGCGGCTGGTCGGCACGGTTCTCCCACTTCAGGATGAGCCAGAAGACGAGGGCCGTGCAGAACGACGAGAACGCGTAGACCTCACCCTCGACGGCTGAAAACCAGAAGGTGTCGCTCCAGGTGTAGGCGAGCGAGCCTACGAGCGCGGAGCCCATGATCACTACGTATTTATAGAGCGGAAGTTCGCCGTCGTAGTCATCGGCTACGATGAGGCGGCGCGTAAGGTGGGAGATGGTCCAGAAGAGGAGCAGGATGGTAAGGGCCGAGAGCAGGCCGCTCATGGCGTTGACCATCAAGGGGATGTAGGTGGGGTCGGGGGCGAAGTTTACGAAGAAGCGGCCCACGAGCATGAAGATGGGGTTGCCCGGCGGGTGTCCTACCTCGAGCTTGTCAGCCTGGATTATGAACTCTCCGCAGTCCCAGTAGGAGGCGGTAGGCTCAAGAGTGAGCCAATAGGTGGCGAGCGCTATGAGAAACACGAACCAGCCGCCTATGTTGTTGATTAGATTGTATTTTTTCGTAATCATGATAGATATTTTAGACTACTTGGCAATAATCTGCAAATTTACGAAATTTTTTTTATATGGCAAAGGGGGTTTTACGTTTTACGTTGGGCGTTTTACGTTTTACGATTCTACGTACAACGCCAAACGTACAACGTACAACGTCAGAAGAGGCGAGGCTGACAGGGGCCGAAGCTGAGGCGGTGGTGGGGAGTGAGGCCGAGGGCGTCGAGTGCGGCTACGTGCTCCTTCGTCGGATAGCCCATGTTGCGCTCCCAGCCGTAGCCCGGATGCTCTGCGGCGAGCCGCGTCATCAGTTCGTCGCGGTGGGTCTTGGCGAGGATCGAGGCGGCCGCGATGCTCATGTAGGTGGCGTCGCCCTTCACTACGGTGTCGCATGGCACATCGCGCCATGGACGGAACCGGTTGCCATCGACTATGACGTGCTCCGGTACTACGCCGAGGGCGTCGAGGGCGCGCTGCATCCCTGTGATGGAAGCGTTGAGGATATTGATGCGATCGATCTCCTCCGGGCTTACCATCACCACAGCCCAGGCCACGGCCTCGCGCTCGATGATCGGGCGCAGGAGGGAGCGCTGGCGGGCGGTAAGCTGCTTCGAGTCGTTGAGGAGTTCATGCGAGAAACCGTGAGGGAGTATCACTGCGGCGCAGCTGACAGGCCCGGCTATGCAGCCGCGGCCTGCCTCGTCGCATCCGGCCTCCACGAGGCCGGCGGTCATATAAGGCTTAAGCGAATTCATAAGTGGTAATTCCTTTTACTGCGTAGCCAATTATGCATTATGCATTATGAATTATGAATTGGTTTGCAGATGATTCCCTTGCCCTTGCGGCCGTTGATGGCTATGGAGAGGGGGGAGTCGAACTCCACTGCCCGGAGGCAGCCGTTCTCATAGATCGCGGGCTGCGCGTTGAGGTATTCCTCGTCCCAGAATCCGTTGCCGGCACCGGGATCCACCGTGAAGTAGCCCACTCCGAATGAAGTGAGGTTCTGGAAGAAATGGGTTCCCTGAGAGGGCTCTATGCGGTAGCCGCGCATGGCGTATTCCACTATCACGCGCGCCCCGGCTATCTGGGGCCAGCGCACGGGGATGCCGAGTGCGGAGTCGCTGGAGCCCCAGCGTCCGGGGCCGATCAGCACGTAGGGGCGCCCCTCCTCTATCATCCTCTTGTTGACGGCGTCAACCTCCTGGGCCAGCTGCACGTTTCCGGCGGGATCGAAGCCCTCGCTGCGCACATAGACTACGGTCTTCACCCCTTCCATCAGTCCGTGGCCGAGGGCGGAGTCGCTCTTCACTATCAGGTGGTCGTCGGGAACGTCGAGCAGCGAATCGTCGAGCATCTCCTTGCGGTCTACGATCGGACGCATCTGGAGCCAGTAGAGCGTGCCCTTGCGGTCGCTTTTGGCGGCGTCGGGGGCTATGATTCCGGCAAACTCTATCTCTACGGGGCGTCCCATCTCATACTGGCCGGTGGCCAGCATCAGCTCAGCCGCCTCGGCGAGGGGATAGACGCCCTGCTTCAGCACGTTGGCGAATGTCACTATCTTGCGTCCCGCGCCGAACTCGGAGTCGCGGATCATGTAGTCGTTCATGTCGAAGGTAGACACAAGGTATTTCAGCGCGCCGGTCTTGAAGGCCTCGGCTACGGTGATCTTCCTGAGGTTGAAGGCGTCGTTGGTCTTGAAATCGGTGGCTTCCGTCTGCTCGAGGCCGTAGACGTGCTTCTGGGTGTCGCGCAGGGCGAGCTGCACCGTGGAGGTCTGGAGCACCTTTCCGGGATGCTTCGGCGAGAAGCGCAGCGCGAGGCCGCCATCGACAATGTATTTGCCGAGTCCGGCCGCCACTTCCACCACTCCGTCTTCAGCCTGCTCGTCGCCGATCGGATAGTAGTTGAGCGAGCGCCCCACGCCCGAGAAGGAGGGATAGTAGAGGCCGCCGTGGTCCTGCCCCACCACCTCCTGGAGGATGATGGCCATCTTCTCCTGGTCTATCACGTTGCTCGTGGCGTTCATGTAGAGCTTCGAGTCGGCGTAGAAGACCGAGGCGTAGACGCTCTTCACGGCGTCGCAGAGCTGGCGGAGCATCTTCTCGCGGTCGTCGAGGTGGGGAATCATGTAGGTGGAATAGATTCCGGCGAAAGGCTGATAGTGGGAGTCTTCGAGCAGCGACGAGCTGCGCACAGCCAGCGGGCCGTCGACCACATCGAAGAGGTATTCGAAGTCTTCCTTGAGGTTTTTGGGAAGCTTCGCGGCGAGGAACGCCTTGAGTATCTCCTCGTCGGGAGCGTCGCTCAAGGCTATGGGATAGAGCGAGTTGCTCTCCATGAACTCGTCGAAGATATCGGTGCAGAGCACGAGCGTGCGCGGTATCGAGATCGAGATTCCGTTCAGGTTGTCGAAGGCCGGGTTGCGCTTGATTATCTGGTCGATGAAGGCGAGGCCGCGTCCCTTTCCGCCCAGCGAGCCCTGGCCGATGCGCGCGAAGTTGGAGTAGCGGTCGAAGCGCCCCTTGCGGAAGATGGCCACCACGCCTCGGTTTTTCATGCGTCGGTATTCCACGATGCAGTCGAGGATGAGCTTGCGCACGAGTGGCGTCTGGTCCATGCTCTCGAAGCGTATGGCGTTGAGGGCCTCGGCTATGGGGAAGATGGCGCGGCTGTAGAGCCAGCGCGAGATGTCGTTGTTGGCGCAATGGCGGAAAAGGGCTTCAGAGGGAATGTTGTTGACGGCCATCTGGAGGTCTTTCAGCTCGTGGAAGCGCATGAGCTCGTTGCCCGTCAGGGGGTCTTTCACTATGAAGTCGCCGAAGCCGAAGAGGAAGTCTACGGCCTTGCGGAGGTCTTGCGGAAGGGTCTTGCTCTCCTTGTCGAGGAAGGTGAGGCGCATGGCCTCGGCGAGGCGGCGGTTGGATGTCTCCTGGCTTTCGAGGATCACGGGCACGAAGGGATTGCGCTCATGCACGTAGGCCGCGAAGCGCAGGCCTGCGTGGGGATCTTTCTCCCCGCCGCGCGGGAAGCGGACGTCGGATATGATGCCCAGCATGTGGCCGCCGTAGCGGTCGAAGAGGGCCTGCGCCTCCTCGTAGTCTCGGGCGAGGAGCACCTTCGGGCGCCCCCTCATGCGGAGCATGCGCTCGTGCTCGTTGAGGGCCTCGGTGGAGAATTCGCGGCTCTGCTTGAGCAGATGCTTGAAGAGATGGGGAAGGATGGAGCTGTAGAAGCGGATGGAGTCTTCCACGAGGAGGATGCACTGCACGCCTACGTCGAGGATGTCGATGTCGGCGTTCATGCGGTCTTCCATCAGCTTTATGATGGCGAGGATGAGGTCTACGTTGCCGAGCCAGGAGAATACGTAGTCCACGCCCGTGAGGTCTTCGTTGGCGATGCGGCGGCGCACCTCCTTAGAGAACGGGGTGAGCACCACGAACGGGATGTCGGGATAGAGCTCCTTGATGCGCTTGGCCTCCAGGAATGTCTCGGAGACGTCGACTCCCGGCATGGCCATGATGAGGTCGAAATGCTTCGATGCGAGCATGTCGAAGGCCTCGCGGTAGTTGGCCACCATCGTGAACCGTGGCGGCGAGCTGAGGTTGAGCGATACGTATTCGAAATATACCTGCTCCTCCACCCTTCCGTCTTCCTCCATCATGAAGGCGTCGTAGGGAGTGGCTATGAGTAAAACGGAGAAGACACGCTTCTGCATGAGGTCTGCAAAAGCCGTGTCTCTCAGATGTATGCGGCCGTCAGGGCCGACGTATGGCATATGTGTGGTCACTGCTGCTTCATGTTGGATTCGAGGAATTTCTCAAGAGCCGCGGTCATTGAAGGGGTCTCCGGGGTGGGAGCGCTGAAGTCGAGCCGGAGGCCGGCGTCTTCCACGGCCTTGGCCGTGGTGGGGCCGAACGTGCCGATGTATTTCCCGTTGGTGGCCTGGTCGAAGTCGGGGAAGTTCTTCTTGAGCGACGTGATTCCGGAGGGGGAGAAGAAGAGGAGCACGTCGTAGTCAAACGGCTCGTCGGGCGTGAAGTCGTTGGTCAGCGTGCGGAACATCACGGCCTTCGTCAGGTTGATGCCGAGGGCCTCGATGGCCGCGGTGTCTTCCTTGTTCTGGTCGCTGACCGGCATCAGGAACTTCTCCTTCTTGATCTTGTTGACGGCGGCTACGAACTGAGGGTCGTTGAGCTTGCCGGTGGTGCCGAAAGCGATCTTGCGCTTGCGGTATACGATGTATTTCTGCAGATAGTGCGCCACCTGCTCGGTGGTGCAGACATAACGCATAGTGTCGGGCACGCTGACTCTCGACTCTTCGCAGAGGCGGAAGTAGTTGTCGACTGCTGTGCGGGAAGTCAGGATAATGGCGGTGTAGTCGGCGAGGTTGATCTTTTCCTGACGGAACTCCTTCACCGAGAGACCTTCGACTTTTATCATGGAACGGAAGATTACTTCCACTCCGAACTTCTCCGCTATGTCATAATATGGGCTCTTGCCCGAGGCCGGTTGCGGCTGCGAAACCAATATCTTCTTTATCATGTTGTTTTTCATTGTTTTAGCCAAGCAATGCGCATGCAAGGCCGAACGTAATCACCAAGGGGACTATTTCCAGACTGCAAAGATAATACAAAAAAACGACCCAGAGCGAACTTTCGGTGAAAAAAATGCGGAAACCCTTGATGATAAACACGAATTTCACTAAAATTAACATCGCGACCCCCGCTACTACGATCTGCATGCTCCATTCGGGATAGGCTATCGCCAGAAGGGCGAGCGGGAAGAAGACGGCGGCCGAGAGCCCGGTGCCCGCCGTGAATCCGCGCACCCAGAGCCATGTGTGGAGGGCATCGGAGAAGACGCGCCCCACTACGGTGTAGCACACCCACATCGCGCCGATGTAGACGCAGGCCAGCCCCATGCAGACCATCGTGGAGAGGAACTGTCCGCTGACGGCTACCCCAAGCGACGGCAGCTCGGCATGAAGCGGCACCGTGGCCCCGAAGATGCCCACGGCCGAATAGAGGAGCACCCCGACGCTGCACCCCGTAAGCAGCATCACAAGGAAGATGAGAGAGGTCTCGGTGACGGTGGCGTTGAACATGTTTTCCCTCTCGCGCACCACTACGAGGTCGCGGAAGAAGGCATGGAGGAACTTGAAGTTGCCCCTCACGCGCAGACACACGAGGAAGAAGACCGCGAAGAGTATCACGTAGATCCAGCTCGTGGCATAGAATTCAAGCATATCCTCCATCATTTCATCCACCCTTCCTTTCTGTACCAGTCGATGCTCTCCCCCACTCCCGCGGCCAGCGCCGTGGGTGCGGTGAAGCCGAAGGCCTCGCGCGCCTTGCGCGTGTCGGCGCTCCAGTTGCGCTGCTTCATTATGTTGTATTTATCGGTGTTGAGCGTGGAGGGCTTGCCCCTCGCCACTCCTATCTTCTCGGCTATCCACGACACGGCCTTTGTGCCCCAGAGCGGCACCTTGACGGGGATGACGAAGCGCTTGCCGAGCTTCGCGGCCACTATCCGGCGGAACTCCGCCTGCGAGTAGGCGCGCGGCTCCGCGATGTTGTAGACCTCCTTCACCGGGGCCTTCTCCAGGGCCTGGAATACGGCCAGGGCCAGGTCGGGGGCGTAGATGAAGGTGAGCAGCTGCTTGCGGAAGCCCACCGAGAAGTCGAAGCCCTTGCGCATGGCGTCCATCATCATGAAGTAGTCGTGGTCGCGCGGCCCGTAGATGCCCGTGCAGCGGAAGATGATGTAGGGCACTGCGTGCATCTGCAGCAGCATCTCGGCCTTCAGCTTGGAGGCCCCGTAGCGGGTATTGGGCTGAGGCAGCATCTTCTCGTTGAAGGGGGTGTAGGAGCGCGGATCGCCCGGGCCCATCGTCGAGAGGGAACTGATGTAGAGGAATTTATCCGGCATCATCCCAGTGCGCTCAAGGGCCTCCACGAAGGTGCGCAGCAGGTCGTGGTTGATATGGTCGAATTCCTTGTAGCGCAGGCATTTCGTAGCTCCGAGGTTGTAGACTATCCAGTCCCATTTCTCCCCTTCGGGGAGGGTGGAGGTGAGCTTACGCTCTACGTCGGCCGGGTCTTCGAAGTCGAAATCGATGCGCGTCACGCCCTGGCGCGGGAAATAGCGGTCGGATGTGGAGGCGCGGACTCCGGCGAAGACCTCAAGGTCCTCGACGGAGACCGCCCTTTCCAATAGATGGCTGCCGAGGAATCCCCCGGCGCCTACTATCAGTACTCGTTTCTTCCTTTCGTTCATTCGGCGATGGCTTTATATGTGCGGTTGCCTTTCTTCACTATGTGTATCTGTCCGGCGTCGGGGCGGCTGATGCGTATGCCCTGGATGTTGTAGTATTCCGCGGGCGCGTCGGAGGCCTCGGCTTCGATGCCCTCTACGGCGGTCACGCCCTTGGTGCCGATCACTACGTAGCTGTTGGCCGGGACTGTCACCTTGCCTGCGGCGGCGTCAAACGAGCTCTCCTGCCCGTAGGTCTGCGAGAGGATCTGATACTCAGCGTTGTCGCGGAGGGGGAAGCTGTGTGAGAAGGTGATGGCCTTGTCGGTGTTGGGGTTGACGAAGGTGTATACCGCCTCGGTGCCGGCCGTGGAGGTCAGCGTGCGGCCGTTGGCCCAGTTGCTGGCCTTGTCGGCGGCCGAGAAGGAGGCGTCATGCGAGAAGAGCTGCGGATTGCCGTTGCGGATGGCGGCGAGTTCGGCGTAGCAGTGCGCGAGGCCTCCGCGGTAGGGATTGTCGAGCATCGACCAGTTCACTGTCTTGGGGTCGGTGTTGTTGCCGCCGTCGGCGTTCTTGGTGTTCTGCTCGTTGCCCATTTCGGAGAACTGCCATATCATGTGGGCGCCCGGGCTCATGAGCATCTGCGCGGCTGCGCTTCCGAGGCGCTGCATGGCGGTCTTGGTAGATTTCACCGCCGTCACGCCGAATTGCTTCTGCTTGTAGGCGAGGCGCTGCTCGTCGTGGCTCTCAAGGTAGCTTACGGTAGAGCCCCATGTGCGTCCCCAATTGGGGGCGTAGAATCCCTCAAGGCCTGAATCGCTCTGATATCCCATAGCAAACTGACACCCCTCCTCGTTGAGGTTGCTCCAGTTGAGCTGTCCGAAGGCGGCCATGGCGTTTTCCTCCTCCGCTCCGGCGAGGTTCTCGTTGATGAAATAGGCATCGGGGTTCACTTCATTCATGGCGAGCTGGATGAGGCGCATGTTGTCGATGCGGCTCTGGTTGAAGGCGTTGGTGGCGGCGTCGCCGGAGTTGGCGTAGGAGTCGTTGTCGCCGAGGCCCTTCACGAGGTCGAAGCGGAAACCGTCTACCTTATAGTCCTCCATCCAGTATTTCACGCAGTCCTGCCATTGCTTCCTGACGAGGGGATGCCCCTGGTTGAAGTCGTTGAGCACGCTGTAAGCGTGCGGAGCGGTGGCGTTGTACATCGGGTTCTGCCCTACGGGATACATGCGGTACCACGGATGGTGCCAGTCAGACTGGTTGAAGACCATGTCGAGTATCACGGCGATGCCCTCCTGGTGGCAGCGGTCGATGAATTCCTTGTAGTCGTCGGGGGTGCCGTAGGCCTTGTCGGGCGCGAAGTAGAAGTTGGGGTTGTAGCCCCATGAGATGTTGCCGTTGAATTCGGTGATCGGCAGCAGCTCCACTGCGTTGATGCCGAGCGATTTGAGGTAAGGTATCTTCTCGATGGCGCCGCGCACGGTGCCGTCGCCGAGGGCCTTGCCTTCAGTTCCGGTGAAGTCGCGGAGCAGCAGCTCGTAGATGATGAGGTGGTCTTTGTCTACCCCCTTGAAGTCGCTGACCTTCCAGTCGTAGCTGTTGATGTCGCCCTTGTAGATGGCGAGGCATACGTCCTGTATCTTCTCCACGGGATATTCAGGCAGTCCGGGGAAGACCGAGGCGGGGATGTATTTGTCGTTGGCGGGGTCGAGCACGAGGCGCGCGTAGGGGTCGCCTACGGCCGTGGTGCCGTCTACGAGGTAATAGTAGAGGTATGTCTCGGAGGGGTCGATGCCCTTCACGGTCTGCCAGAAATATTCGATTCCGCCGTCGACGCAGCAATACATGGCGCCGGCGTCGTTGAGTGCGTAGTCGTTCCAGCTGCCTACGATGCTCACGGAGTGCTTGCCGGGAGCCGCGAGGCAGAAAGTTACCGATCCGTCGCCGTTGTCCACGGCGCCCATCACCGGGCTTCCGCCGGGATAGGGTTGGCTCTGAGCTGCGCTCATATAGTAGAGCGAAAGGGAGGAAGAGACTGTCTGGCCGTCGGCTGTGGCGGTGGCTGTCACTGTATAGTCGCCCGGATCGGAGAACGTATGCTGCGCTACGAGCTCCTTGCCCTGCGCCTCACCGATGACGTTGCCGTTGACGCTCAGCGAGATGGCGGCGTCCTTCGTGGTGCCCACGGTGAATGTCACAGTGGAGTGGTCGGAAGTGATCACGCTTCCTTCGATGTCGCTGCCGAGCGATACCTGGAGTCCGGATTCAAGCACATCGAGGAAGATGTCGCCGCCCGAGGCTGTCTTGCCCTCGCGGCTGCCGTTGGCGTTGCGGAATACGAACGCGAGGCGTTTCACCGTCTCCGTCGGGTCGGTGATGCCGTAGTATTGGCGTATGTCGCCGATATAGAGGCGCCATACGTTGGGCTCCACGTATTCGAGCTGGTATTTCGCCGCATTGTCGAGCCAGTTGGGAGCGTAGCGCCAGTCGCCCTTGTCGGTGCATGCGCCCGTGTGGGCATAGACGGGCTGCGACGCCGGCTGGTCGATAAGCCCTTTGTTGCCCTGGTCGGCGTAGAAATAGATCCATATGTCTTGGGAGTCTTCCTGCAGCGGTGAAGGGGTCGACGACACCTGCGCACGGACTATGCCTGCGAGGCATAGGAGCATGGAGAATATGAGTACGAGTCTTTTCATATTTATTGGTTTTAGGTTATTCTTCGTCGGGCACGTATGTGGCTTCGCGCATGTCGCGGTATTCCTCCCAGTCGGGGTCTTCCGCGGCCTCGAACTTCAGGGGCAGCTCCGGCAGGGGGGCGAGGGCACGGTTGAAGACCTTGCCGAAAATGTTGAGGCTGTGGGTATAGAACACCCAGTCGCGGCGTCCGGCTCCGGTGTAGATACCGGTCATGACGGCGGCCTTGTCTTTGCGGAATTCATCGAACAGCGCGTCGGTAGCCTGCTCCATGAGGTCGGCGTCCGCATCCGACGGCATACCGTCGGGTTTCGGGGTATAGTCCCAGCTCACCGTCACCCTGATCGGGAACTTGCCGGGTTTCTGCCATTTCTCTATTTCGTCGCGGCCCGTGATGAGGATAGTCTGTCCGTCTTCCGACTCAGCGGGATATGTCCACCATTTATCCATAATTATTTAATTAATTGAGAATTTTGAATTGAGAATTGAGAATCCATACTGCGCGAAGCGCCGATACTTGCGCGAAGCGCCGATACTTGCGCGAAGCGCCGATACTTGCGCGAAGCGCCATCCTTCATGAAGCGACATCCTTCATTCCTCCTCTTCTTCTTTCTCCCGCTTCTCGTAGGCGTCTACGATGCGCTGCACGAGAGGATGGCGCACGATGTCTTTCTTCTCATATTCGATTATTCCTATCCCCTTCACTCCGCGGAGTATGCGCAGAGCCTGTATAAGGCCGCTCTGCACGGTGCGCGGAAGGTCGATCTGCGTGGCGTCGCCGGTGACGATCATCTTCGCATTGTGGCCGAGGCGGGTGAGGAACATCTTCATCTGGTGTTTGGTCGTGTTCTGAGCCTCGTCGAGGATGATTACGGCGTCGTTGAGCGTGCGTCCGCGCATGAAGGCGAGCGGAGCTATCTGTATGGTGTCGGTCTCCATGTATTCCTTGAGCTTCACCTGGGGTATCATGTCTTCGAGGGCGTCGTAAAGGGGCCGCAGGTATGGATCTATCTTGTCCTTCATGTCGCCGGGGAGGAAACCGAGTTTCTCGCCCGCCTCCACGGCAGGGCGCGAGAGGAGGATGCGGCGACACTGACGGTTTTTGAGCGCGGCCACGGCGAGAGCGATGGCGATGTAGGTCTTGCCCGTACCTGCGGGACCGAGGGCGAAGGTAAGGTCGTTTTCGGCAAACGACTTCACCATCTTCGCCTGATTGGCGTTGCGCGGAGCGATGGGTCGGCCGTTCTGCCCGAAGATGATCACGCCCTCGGCGTCGATGGCCTTCGGCGCATCGCCCTTTATGATGTCGATGATCACGTCTTCCGTGAGTTTATTGTATTTCACCGCATATTCCTCTATCTGATGGACCTTCTCCTCGAAATCGAGGGTTTCCGTTTCCTCGCCGATCACCTTGATCACGTTGCCGCGTGCTGCCACGCGCAACTTCGGGAAGAGATTGCGGATAAGGTTAATATTATTATTGTTGACCCCGTAGAATGTATGCGGGTCAATCTGCGATATTATTACAGTTCTTTCGTTCATATATGTTGAATTGGGAATGGAGAATTGAGAATGGAGAATGGAGCCTGCTTGGGAATTGGGCCTGCTTGGGAATTGCGTATGCTGGTGTCGCGTAGCTGATTCTCAATTCTCCATTCTCCATTCTCAATTAAAATAATTATCCTACTGATCCTTCCAGGGTGATCTGCAGGAGTTTCTGGGCCTCTACCGCAAACTCCATCGGGAGCTTGTTCATCACCTCCTTCGCATAGCCGTTTACGATCAGCGCTACGGCCTCCTCCATCGGGATGCCGCGCTGCTGGCAGTAGAAGAGCTGCGCTTCGTTGATCTTCGAAGTCGTCGCCTCATGCTCCACGGTCGAGGCGTTGTTGGCCACATCTATATAAGGAAAGGTATGCGCCCCGCATTTGTCGCCGAGGAGCAGGGAGTCGCACTGCGTGAAGTTACGGCAGCCCGTGGCCTTTGCCGCTACCTTCACTCCACCGCGGTAGCTGTTCTGCGAAAGTCCGGCCGAGATACCCTTGCTGACGATGGTAGATTTCGAGTTCTTACCAAGGTGGATCATCTTCGTGCCGGTGTCGGCCTGCTGATGGTTGTTGGTGACGGCTACGGAATAGAACTCGCCGATACTCTCGTCGCCCTTGAGGATGCATGATGGATACTTCCAGGTGATGGCCGATCCCGTCTCCACCTGCGTCCAGCTCACCTTGGAGCGGTGGCCGCGGCAGAGCGCGCGTTTCGTCACGAAATTGTAGATGCCGCCCTTGCCGTCCTTATCGCCGGCATACCAGTTCTGCACCGTGGAGTATTTCACCTCTGCCCTCTCCTCCACTATTATCTCCACGATAGCGGCGTGGAGCTGGTTTTCATCGCGCATCGGAGCGGTGCATCCTTCGAGATATGACACGTAAGCGTCGTCGTCGGCTACGATCAGGGTACGTTCGAACTGACCCGTTCCCGCCGCATTGATACGGAAATATGTGGAGAGCTCCATCGGGCAGCGCACCCCCTTGGGTATATAGACGAAGGAGCCGTCAGTGAAGACGGCCGAGTTGAGGGCTGCGAAGAAGTTGTCGCGGTAGGAGACCACGCTGCCGAGATATTTCCTCACGAGGTCAGGATAATCCTTTACGGCCTCCGAGAAGGAACAGAAGATCACTCCGAGCTCCGCGAGTTTCTCGCGGTGAGTGGTCTTGACGCTGACGGAGTCCATCACGGCGTCGACGGCCACGCCTGCGAGATGCTTCTGCTCCTCGAGCGAGATACCGAGCTTATTGAAGGTATCGATGAGTTCGGGGTCAACCTCGTCGAGGCTCTTCTTAACCACCTTCTTCTTAGGCGCGGCATAGTAGCTGATGGCCTGGTAGTCGATTTCGGGAATATCGAGATGTGCCCATGTAGGCATCTTCAGCGTAAGCCAATGGCGGTAGGCCTTGAGGCGGAAATCGAGGAGCCAGTCGGGTTCCCCCTTCTTCGCGGATATATATCTGATCACGTCCTCGGAAAGCCCCGGAGGAACGATATCGGTATCGATGTCGGTCGTGAAACCGTATTTATATTCACTGTTGGTGGTCTCGTCCAAGACCTTCGCGCTATTGTTTTCCATTGTTTATAATTTACTTAAGTTTCGCAAGCTCACTTAAAGGCCTTCAACTTTAGCTTACGAAAGTTGAATAATCGACCCAAATTCGCCATCCTCCACAAAGATACAACAAAAAACCGGCCAAAACAATTTAAAATAGAAAAAAAACTTTCCACCCCCCCATCATAGCAAAGCCAGCCCCCCTTCGTAACAGAGCCTGGTCTCCTTCGTAACAAAGCCTGGTCCCCAGGCGCCCAAGCGCGTCCTTCCCCTAACTCCCCCCAGACCCTCAAGCATCCCCTTTGTAACAGAGCCTGGTCCCCAGGCGCCCACGCGCGTCCCTCCCCTAACTCCCCCCAGACCCTC
>CAMWMK010000071.1 GCA_947175295.1 uncultured Porphyromonadaceae bacterium | reverse complement strand
GAGAGAATTAACTAAAATTCTCAATTCTCAATTCTCAATTCTCAATTATTTTTAGTAATTTTGCAGTCTGAAAGCGCGTTATGGGCTTTCGGAGTGAAATATAGGTATAATTTTAAGGAAAAACTTAAGACGAATCACATGAAAGCATATGTATTTCCGGGGCAGGGGGCCCAGTTCGTAGGCATGGGCAAGGACCTCTACGAAAACAATGCGGAGATCCGCGAGATGTTTGAGAAAGCCAATGAGATCCTTGGTTTCCGTATCACCGACCTGATGTTTGAAGGCACAGAGGAAGACCTTCGCCAGACGAAGGTGACCCAGCCGGCCATCTTCCTCCACAGCGTGGCGCTCGCCAAGAGCCTTGGCGATGAGTTCAAGCCCGATATGGTGGCAGGCCACAGCCTCGGAGAGTTCTCTGCCCTCGTAGCCTCCGGAGCGCTTAGCTTCGAAGAGGGCCTCAAGCTCGTCAGCAAGCGTGCTCACGCCATGCAGAAGGCATGTGAGAAGCAGCCCTCCACAATGGCGGCCGTACTCGCCCTTCCCGATGCAAAGGTAGAGGAGATCTGTGCGGGCATCGACGAGGTAGTGGCACCGGCCAACTACAACTGCCCGGGCCAGGTGGTGATCTCCGGTTCGATCGAAGGCATCGACAAGGCATGCGAGCAGCTTCTCGCCGCAGGCGCGAAGCGTGCGCTGAAGCTTAAGGTAGGCGGTGCATTCCACTCCCCTCTCATGCAGCCGGCACAGGAGGAACTTACCGAGGCCATCGAGGCAGCGAAGTTCGAGACCCCGAAATGCCCTGTATATCAGAACGTAGACGGCAAGCCTCACACCGATCCCGAGGAGATCAAAGCCAACCTCATCAAGCAGCTGACAGGCGCAGTACGCTGGACTCAGGACGTTGAGGCCATGATTGCCGACGGCGCCGACGAATTCATCGAGCTCGGTCCGGGCAATGTGCTCCAGGGACTTGTGAAGAAGATCAACAAGACTGTCGCTACGAGCGGCAGGCAGTAATTGGGTTTAAAGAGGTTTAAATAAGTTTAAAGAGGTTTAATAAAATAACTTTTAAACATTTTTAAACCTAATAAACCTAATAAACAAAAAACTCTGAATAAGAAATGAATGTAGCTATTGTAGGCGCAAGCGGCGCGGTGGGTCATGAGTTCCTCCGCGTGCTTGACGAGCAGAACTTTCCGGTAGATGAGCTTCGCCTTTTCGGCTCCAAGAGGAGCGCGGGAAGCGAGATGGAGTTCCGCGGAAAGAAATACATTATCGAAGAACTGACTCCGGAGTCGGACTTCAGCGGCGTAGACATCGCCTTCACTTCGGCCGGAGCGGGCACTTCGAAGGAGTATGAGAAGGTGATCACCAAGCACGGCACACTGATGATCGACAATTCATCGGCGTTCCGCATGGATAAGGATGTGCCGTTGGTGGTGCCGGAAGTGAACGGTGCTGATGCCCTCGACCGTCCGCGCAACGTGATCGGCAACCCGAACTGCACCACGATCCAGATGGTAGTGGCATTGAAGCCGATCAACGACCTTTCGAAGATCAAGAAGGTGCATGTGGCCACTTATCAGGCAGCGAGTGGCGCCGGAGCTTCCGCGATGGCAGAACTTGAGAACCAGTATAAGGAAATCAACGACGGCAAGAAGCCGACGGTGGAAAAGTTCGCGCATCAGTTGGCCTTCAACCTCATCCCGCACGTAGACGTCTTCCTTGACAATGACTATACGAAGGAGGAGATGAAGATGTATAACGAGACGCGCAAGATCATGCACAGCGACGACATCGCAGTTAGCGCGACGTGTGTGCGCGTGCCGGTGCTCCGCGCCCACAGCGAGGCTATCTGGGTAGAGACCGAGGAGCCGCTTGAGACGGCGCAGGTGCGTGAGGCTTTCGAGAAGGCAGAGGGTCTTGTAGTGGTGGATAATCCTGCCAATAAGGAGTACCCTATGCCGCTCTTCGTGGCAGACCATGATCCGGTGTATGTAGGCAGGCTGAGGAAAGACCTGGCCAATCCGAATGGACTGACGTTCTGGGTCGTAGGCGACCAGATCAAGAAGGGTGCAGCGCTGAATGCGGTGCAGATCGCACAGTGGCTTCTGAAGAATGACCCGCGATTCAATGCATAATGCATAATGCATAATTGCGTGTAGGTATGGCTTCCGAGGGTGGATCTGTTTAAAGATTTTAACAAATAGGGAGTGTATCTATAAAATATATTAAAACGCAGATAAAGGGCGGCTGTCGGCGAACAATCCGGCGGCCGCCGTTGTTTTAGAGATATAAGAAAGAAATTAGTTTCATGATGTTAGGTTAGTAAAATGTATTATGGAAAGCACTTAGCGGCAGCCGTTTGTGAAAATGGCTGCCGCTTGCTTTTTCCTACGGCTTCCGCCTCGGCACGGTAAAACATGCGGAAAATTTGCATCATTCAGGAATTTGACTTATCTTTGCAACCACAAACCGATAAATCTAATTTCATGGGCAAAAAGCATTCAATTTACATAAATCCACTGACGGACTTCGGATTCAAATACATTTTCGGAAGGGAGGCAGACAAGGAATTCACCCTTTCATTCCTGAATGCTCTTATAGGAGGCTCTGTTCCAATCACAGATGTTCAATTTGTAGATAAGGAGAAGAAGGGGGAGTCAAAGGATGACCGTGCTCTGATCTACGACCTGCATTGCGAACTGAAGGATGGCAGCAAGATTATTGTGGAGATGCAGAACAGATACCAGGCCCACTTCGATGACAGGGCCATCTACTACATGGCAGCGGACCTGTATGCGCAGAGTGAGAAGGGCGAGAACTGGGACTACAAGCTGACACCCGTATACGGTGTGTTTCTGATGAACTTCAAATGGAAGGATGTCAAGGAGCAACATCTCAGGGAGGATGTGTGTTTATACAATATGCAGACAAAGAGAGTCTTCTCCGACAGGATGCGGATGACGTTCCTCAAGATTCCGATGATGGACAAGGAGGCCGACGATTGCGAGACGACGCTCGAAAGATGGTTGTACATTTTAAAACATATGGAGAAGATGGAAGCGATACCTCAATCATTCACCAAGGATCCGGTGTTCCGGAACCTCAATAGGGTTGCGAGATACGCAGCCCTTAGCGAGAAGGACAGGATAGCCTATAAGAAATCACTGAAGGCTTACAGGGATGCGTATGCCATAGCTGAGACAGAACGCGCAGAAGGGCGTGCTGAAGGCCTAGCTGAGGGGCGTGCCGAAGGTCGTGCTGAAGGTCGTGCCGAAGGCCTTGGAGTAGGTCGGATGGAAGAAAAGAAGGATATAGCGCGAAAGATGCTTGAGAAAGGTATAGATATCGATACGGTATCCTTAATCACCGAACTTTCCCAATCAGAAATATCTTCTTTATGACTCATCCCATAAGGAATTAGTTGCAAAAGGAAGCGGCTCCCGGGTGGGGAGCCGCTTTCGGTTTATTTCAAGAGTTTGGTTGTCTTTCCGCGTTGGCGGATGATGTAAAGGCCTCGGTCCAGCTTCCGGATGTCAGAGGTCGGCACAGACTGTTTGAGGAGCTTTCCGTTAGTGGTGTATATGTCGCAGGGAGCGTCGTCGGTAATGACGCAGTCTACTGCATCCGTGACATTGAGGCGGCATGTGGCTTCGATATCAGGCCATCTTAGGGAGCGGACATGGAGTGTGGCGCTGCCCTCTCCTACCATGATCACGAAACCGTTTTGGTCTACTGTAGCGACTGTCTCATCGTCGGTCCACCATTCGAGTTCGGGATAAGTGGTTTCGGCAGGAAGGACGGTAGCAATGAACTGGTGAGTGTCTCCGACTTCAAGTTCAAGCATATCGGCATCCAGTATAATGACTTGCATTGGAATCTCCTCTGCAGTGACAGTTACTGTACAAGAAGCAGATATGCCGTTGGAAGATGTTGCTGTAATTACAGCGACACCTGCTTTTAGAGCTTTAATTAAAGCACTGAGGTCATCCTCTTCTGAGACAATTACAGTTGCCACACTTTCATCGGAAGAAGTCCACACCAATCTCTGGTCAGGGGCATCCCAAGGATCGATATAGGCCCAAAGCAAAAGCATATCACCTTCCATCAAATCAAATTCCGTTATATCGAACACCACTGAAGATATATCAAGTGGTTTAAAATTTCCGCTATAATCTCCCAAATGTTCATTTATATCTATGCACCTTCCATCAGAAGATGCAACCTGACAGTTCACGAATTTTGGAGTACTGAAGCATTCTCCTATTGAATACAAAATCCTTCCAAGTCTACATTTAGAGTTAGGAAGCTGATCTAATTCAGGAGAAATCAATATGAAACGCAGAATATTGTCACTCCACGGAAAATCACTGTTCTCTTTTATGAATTGAGGAGTCCCATATAATTTATATGTCGTTGTAACATCAGCATCAAGTTCGACAATTCTTGATGTATCCACCCACATTTCACTTGGAAGGATAATATTAAATAAAATAGCTACAGGGGAAACATCCACTTCAGAAATACCAAATTCCATAGAATAATGACCATCACTCTCTGCTTGTGGATTATTCATAAAGAAGTGGGTATTATCCGTTGAACGGGTTGTGAATGCAGGAGCCTTCACTGTGCCGCCGAAATCCTCGTCTGTCTCTTCCCAGCCTCCGATACCGACATTCATGCCGGAATCCTCAGTCAGTTTGCCCGAAATGATGATGTCGGCGAGACGCTGTAGGTCATAGTCATCGACGCTACCAGAAGCGTTCACGTCGAGTGTCTTATCTGTAGATCCCGACTGAATCGCCTTTGCAAGGTATACCATATCGGCAAGGTCCACGCGGTCGTCGCCGTTCAGGTCGCCCTTGTAGCGGGCGGAGGCATCAAATGCCACCGCTGCGCAGAGCGTCAGTATAATGGGTATTAATCTTGTTTTTGTCATTGTTGTAGGAATTAGTTTAGTTCCAGCCACCGATTGAGCCGCCGATCTCTATCTTGGTCTGAGAGGGATTCTTTGAGAGAGTCACCACGATAGTGTGGCTGTAGCCCTGCTTGAAGGAGAGTTTTCCCTCCATCAGATAGCTTACGCCCTGAGTCTCGACCTCGATGAGCGGACGGCGGCTCTCTATGTTCTGTGGCACCACGATAGCATGATACTCAGTATTCGACACCTTTTTAGCCACGACAGTGGAAGTAGCGGAGTCGGTAGCCTTCGACACGCCACCCGAAGAAAGGTCTACAGAAGCCGTAGTGGCGGTGGAGAGCACCGACACCTTGCAGTCGGAAGGAATCTCACCCTCGTAGTCATCGCTCTTCTCCAGTTTGATGACAGCCTTGCTCATACGGTGGGAGAATTTCAGCGTCACGGGGGAAGCGGAAGCTTTCACACCCTTTGCCGATGCCCACACGAAATCGGCTGAGGAGAAACCAGCCGCAGTCGATTGGTCGAGGGGAAGGTCGAAGGTATAGTCTTCTGTATCGTTCACCTTGGCGGCATAGGGATAGTAGGCGTAGACGTCATGCTCGCCATTGTCCCAGTATACCTTGCGGACAGCAGTCCAGGCGGACCCACTGTAAGAGAACTTCTCGTTGTTGAGCTCATTGCCGCCTATCTGGAGGGGTGTGTCCTTGGCGGTCATGTAGACGCCTATCTCATCCTGAGCCTCGAACTTCGTGTCGGTGACACGTGTCTGGTCGGCATACTGGCAGATGAAGGCCACCTCATTGGAGGAAGCTGCGGATTCGGGAGTGTCTTCGTTGGTGCAGGCCGCTAAGAGCGCTGTGGCTCCGAGGAGGAGCATTGAATTATATGATTTCATCTTATTCAATTATAAAAGATTAAATATTAAAGATTAATTGATATTAGTCACAGACCTTGGAGTATATTCCATTGGTATCAGACCTCTGGATATTCAGTATTTTTTTGATTTTACGATTCTAACGGGGTGATGCATGCCGGAGTTCACATAGGCGTTCGATGCGTCGGGCATCGCGGCGCGGGTGTTGCTTGTGGCCCCCCACTTGTCGGAGTCAGTCGCGTAGAACTTCTCCATCGTGAAGCCTTCACCCGAGTACTCAAGTATGCGACGCATGATATCGAGTCGAGCCGGTGCGCTGAAGTACGGAATACCATAATTCATGCAGGAGTTGATTTCGGCGCGGTAGACACCTCGGGTCTTACCGTAGGCTCCTTCGAATACGTCCACCGCATCACTATAGCGAGGATCAAAGATGAAATCGCTCCACCAAACCTCCGATAACTTTCCAGTTAAGGATATATTCCTATACCAGCCATGCCCTTGACATTCAGCTATCGTATTTTTTTCACTTACTGAAATATATCGGTTTGTAACGACTCTCTCATCCGCTAATTTTCCGAAAGCATGACCACAAGCCTCATGTTGGATTATTCCACGAGTATCCATTGGGTATGTTCCGGGTGATGAACAACATAGTGAGATAGCACTTCCCGTTTCAGTAAGGGTTGTCGCACTACCGTACTCATTATTATTAAGAGATACAATAATTATCGACTTTGACATCATGTCTTTTGTAATCGGAGAGTGCGCAACAGCATAATCGAACACAGTATTTTCATCTTGAAGGTATAAGGAATTTTTATCGAATGAATAAAATGTCTTAAAACGTGTATTTCTCCAAGTATCGGGAGTATTGACACCAACTTCCTGAGATAAGCTGACACATGCATACACATTGAATCTATCTCTATAAGTCAGATAAGGCTCTACTCCAAAGAAAGCATCCATCTGATCGTTTACTAAATCTAAATATTGACCTTTTGCAATAGAAGATGCATCCCAACCATCGCCAACAAACAAGATGTCAATACCATTTCCTTTTGAGGCTTTCTGCAATGTTATACATTCATCCTCATCGTAGGTATAGTCAAATTGACTAACAGAGCATTCCGTTATTATATCTGAATCTTTCTGTCTAAACACAATTTTTCCTTGCCTGTTTTCTTCGCCTTTTAAGAGTCTGCGTATAGTCAAATAAATCTCAGTCTTATTATTACCCGACTCTGCTGACAGATTACACCATTCGGGTTTTTCAATCACTTCCCATTCACAATTACTGTTAATGATCAAACTCTCCCTATGTTCGTTATTCAACGCGCAGACCGACAACGGCCTACAAATAAATTCAGAACTTTCAGAAATTCTCCTGAACTCATTCCATCCGCTGGTAACCTTATAAAGATCCACACTATTACGAGGAACCTTCAATATGAAATTATCTTTAGCAATCCCATCAAAAGACTCTGCCGTCAATGGAAGAGTTCTATAGTCATCCCAATAAAAAATATATCGTCTGTCACATCCATGCAGAACAGGAGGCTCAACCGCATCACAAACTATACTGTTTAGACTATGACATTCTGATAGAATAGCCGCTCCTACAACTGTCACATCCTTATGAAAGATTACTTCATTTAAGCGAGAACATCCAAAAAATAAGTAGTCATTAATCCTACTTACTTTCTGTGGAATCTCTATGGTTCCAGTCAAATATTCGCAGTATGCGAAGGCCCCACCTCCTATACTTGAAAGATTTTTCGGAAATACAATACTACTGAATTTAGTCCCTAAAAATGCTTTTTCTCCTATAATAGCTAAAGAGGAGGGAAGTTTTAATTCGCCCTTTAGTCCACATCCCAAAAAAGCATTTTCTCCAACTTCCGTAATTCCATCATGAAGATACAAAGTGCCATCAAAACCACTATTATAAAAAGTAGAAGGTTGTATAGTTCTTATTTTTCTCGGGATTATACAGTTTCCAGAGAAATCATTATTGGCGAAAGCCATTTTTCCAAGATATTCGAGATTCTCCGGAAGATTTATTTCACCTGAGAACTTATTATCTGCAAAAGCTGCTGTCCCAATGTGAATAAGATTTTCAGAAAAATTAATTGCCCCTCGCATGTTAGTAGCGCGAAATGCACAGTCTTCAATATAAATCAAAGAAGAAGGTAGTTGCAACGTTCCGGAAAGACTTTCACATTCCCTAAACGCTCCATCATTAAATTCACCATTAACATAGCTATATTCACCAATCTTTTTCAATCCATCCGGTAAAATAAGAGTACCCATAAGACCACTTCTACAAAAAGCTCCGCCACCTATTATTTCAAGTTGCTTTGGCAATACAACATGCAATAAAGTGCTTTTTTCATAAAATGCTTTCTCAGGAATCACATGCTTACGTTCTTCATCCCATACAATACATTCATAAAGATTAATAGCTTTTAGAGAAAGACATTCTTCCCTCAGAAATTTAAAATCTTCTTCATTAATCTCTCCAATCAACTTCAATCCCGTAATTGAAGAGGGTACTAATCCTTTCTCAATCATCGAATTCTTTAGAGATCCTCTTTTAGATACTTCAATAGAGATATAATCCCTTACAATACCATCCCGGAATTGCACATCATCAATCCAAGCGGTGATAGCTTCATCAGTCAGGCTGAATTCATAGCCGCTTCCATCCGTACGCTTATCGACCGTAATGGTAAATGTGTTTAACTTTCCTTCAGCAAATGAAAGAGACTCACTCTTTGTCAGGTGATAGCTGATACCATCGACAGTTATGTCAATGACATTACTACCTGCCGTTATAGTCTGAGGCACTACAACCGCACGCCAATCTTCACCATTTTGGAAAGAAACGACAGAAACAACATCACCGTAAGCAGAGCTCAAACTACCGGTCTCCAAGTCAATATCCACACTTGACTTTATATTTGGAATCAGCACAGATTTCTCAAGGCCGGACCATTCTCCTACTCCAAAACCTTTGCCTTCAGAAAGAGTAACCCGCACTCCGGCCATCATATGGCGGAAAGTCAGGTCCACCCTGGAATCCGTAGGCATTGTCTTCTGTGACTTAGCCCAGAGGAAGTCGCTCGCCTCATATCCTCCCATTTCAGACTCAGAACCAGTAATGTCCTGCCTTCGCTGAATGGAGAATGTATAAGACTTAGCATCCTGCATGTCTGAGACATAAGGATAGTAACCGATAATATCTGCCGGAGTGTCTTTAGAAGTCCAGTATATGCTGGATGCACTTTTCCATGTGTTGTCGGCTTCGTTGAAGCTGAACCTTACGTTTGAGGCATGAGCATCATCATCCACTATGCTTTGAGGATTTCCTCCGACATAGTCGAGCACATACACACCCATACGGTCCGCATCTTCAAAGCCGGCATCGCTTGCTCTTGTCGCAGTAGGATAAGCCGCGAAAAGAGTAATGGGGAGCTGAACGGAATCGTCTTCGATTCCGTTACGTATGCTCTCATCCGAGCATGAGCATATAAGGCCCACGCTACAAGCTGCAATAAGATATTTATATGGAGTTTTCATTTTCTGCCTCCTTTCTGTCCAAATTTATATCCGGTAATTCTAACCGGTGCATTTCCATGACGCACAGGAGCATTGACTACATTCAAGTTGCCACCTCTACTTGTGCTTGTGAAATCACGACCGGTCGCCCTACTGTCTTTTGCATAGAAACTATTCAGATCAAATTTCTCCCCGGCAAGTTTCATGATGCGTTCCACAATAAGCTGGCGACTCCATGTGGAAAAGTAAGGCACATTGTTGTTCATACATGAATTCATTTCAGATCTATATACACCCCTACTATGAAAATATCCTCCCTCATATACATCTACGATATCTGAGTATTCAGGATTTACGATAAGGTGAGCCCATGGCACTTCTTGGAATTTTCCTACAATCGACACATTCAGGGAAAAACCTATTGCATTATCTGCCATTAGTTCTGTAACATGCTTACAACAAGCACATTTACAGCTTTGAATGAATCCTTGATGATACATGTATTCATCCCCGAGCCAACCAAAGCCATGTCCTCCTGCCTCATGCTGCACAATACCACGAGCATCGAAAGGATAAGCTTCCGAACTCTTAGTAACCACAGCGCAGAAGCTTTCACCCACATAAGTTATACCCTCATAAATCTCTGTATTACCAACAAGAACGCAACCAACTTCAGCACCTTGTGGTATTTGAGGTATGTATTCCACACAATAATTCAGCGCCTTTTCCCAATCGGCAGACAGGCGCTGTCCATCTTTTGAACAGCCATCTCCAAGGCAAACACTAAACTTTGTATTACGCCATTGATTTATAGACTCTACTCCGCTGTCATCAGACAAAGCAATAGATGTATAAACATTAAAATAATCCCGATAAGAAGTATATGGTTCTACACCAAAGAAATATTCCATCTCCTGCTTCATATCCTCAATGTAAAGCCCCAATGATATGTCGGATGCATCATAACCGTCACCTAAAAAAACCAGATTAATACCATTTCCCTTAGTTGCAGCCTGTAACTGGATGCTTTGATCCTCATCGTAATCATAGTCAAACTGTCCTACGTCAATATGAGTAAAACACTGATCATCGTCACTAAGCTGAAAAGTAATGATTCCAGATCTCGGAGCTTGTCCATGAGCCATAGCATCAACCGTTAGATTTATCTCAGTCTTCATCGAACCTGAAGTCTTGTCTATATGACACCATGAAGGACATTCTATCATTTTCCAATCTCCGTTTGCATTAAGGATTATCTTCTTCTTTCCACCTTTATTAAGCACATTGTATTTCGATGGTCTCGCTACAAAATCCTTATAAGCTGAAATCCTTTTGAATTCACTCCAACCAGGTGCACTGCGATAAGCTTCCACGCTTTCTTCCGGAACCTCGACAGTAAAATTATCCTTATTGACGCCGTCAAAAGCTCTGAACTCGACTTTCGGAGGTTCAATAGCCTCACAACGAATATGATTGATACCCATACAATCCCAGAATGCAGATTCTGCGATAAGGGTCAAATTTTTAGGCAAGACAATGGCTGTGAGTTGCCCACAAAATGCAAACGCCCTCTCATCTATGATAGAAACATTTTCAGGAATTTTAATAGTATCCTGTAAAGTTGAGCCTTCAAAACAACTATAAGATATACGTGTAATACCGGATGGCAGCTCTACATGTCTTATTTTTGCATCTTTAAAAGCCGCCATATCAATACGTGTTATATTATCAGGTAATTTTATATCTGTTTTTATTTCTGTTTTCCTAAATGCATCCCCAGCAATATAGCATTCACTTTTAGGCCATACTATTCCAGTAAAACTCATTCGTGATAAACCATCTACAACATCTATATTGGCAGGTAATTCTATCCACCCTCGTATACCACTCATTCCCTCGAATGCGGAGAAACCTAAGCTTTTTAAGCTTGATGGCAAATGCAGTTCGCCTGAAAAGTTACTACATCCATTAAAAGCTCCTCCTCCAATTCTCTCTATACCTTCCGGCAACAGAAGAGAACCAGTGAACGTACACCCGGCAAATGCTCCATCATCTATCACCTTTAAAGTGCTTGGTAGGTTAAGCGAGCCAGAAAAACAGGTTGTCTCGCCGAAGCCATTCTCAGACTCTCCTCCAAATGCATTTATTCCAATATATGTCACTCCTTCCGGAATTTCAAGATCACCACACAATGCGGTGGTATTAAATGATTCATTCTCTATCCTTTCTATTTTATAAGGAAAAATAAAACTACGAAGTTTATACATACCATAGAATGCATAAGATGGAATAGCATAATTCAGTGGCGCCAAACTCACTTCCTGCATATTCAAAGATTCTATATACGTAAGACCTTCCCTGACAAATTCAAAATCCGACTCATCCATAGGACCGATGATCTTCAAATTGACAATTTCAGAAGCATCATATTTCAACTCCTGGAGAACTGAAGAAAGTGTACCAGGTTGAGACACCTTAACAATGAGATACTCCTTAGCCACACCATTATGTGATGACAGATCACTCTCCCATGGAGTTACAGCTTCATCTTCAAGTACGAAATCAAGATCTCCTGTAGCAGTATTTTTATTGACCTTAATTGTGAATATATGCTGCTTAGTGGCCAGGAATGTCATAGCCGCCTCCCGTTTGAACTTATAGGCACTCTCTCCTACAGTGATATTAAGCAGATCAGCCCCTGCATTGACAGTCTGAGGAATCACGATGGCACGGAAATCCCCGCGTTCATTTTTAGCGACAATCGACCTACTGTCTTTTGCTCCTGTGGCCTTGACTTCTCCATTAGTAAGATTGACTGTTGCATCACGTGAAGTGCTGCATACAAGTACAGATTTATCTAGACCATTCCATTCGTTTTCAGCAAAGCCATCCCCCTCAAGCAACGTCACACGTACAGACGCAAGCACATGCTTGAAGTATAGAATCGTCGATGGATTGGAGGCCGTCAGTCCGGCAGATTTCGCCCATAGGAAGTCCGAGGCTTCATAAGCCGTCATATTACGGACTTTGCTGTCGCCGCTCTGGTTATACTCCACTGAAATAGGGTACGCCTCCACATTATCCACACTTTTTGAGTAAGGATAGTATCCGTAGAGATCCATTGGTGTCTTATCATCCGAGAAAAGGATCGCAGATGAACTGTTCCACCTATATGAACCCTCATCAAACGTAAAAGCTACATTATCGGCGTTATTGCCGGAAACGGTAAGAGTGCCTGGCTGGCCGCCGGAGAAATCAACGGCATACACACCAATGACATCTCCGTCTGCGAAACCGGAATCATCGGCACGAGTCGGATTGAGCTGGTCAATCTCCGCCTGAAGCCGAACCTCCATTGCATTGCCATCCTGCCCGACATCCAGACGCATCGAATCATCGCGACATGCACTCAGGAGTAGAGGCAGCAGCAATAGATATTTATATTTATATCTGTTCATCATCAGTTAGGTATTTCAATTTTATCGTTGTTTATGAATTCTTCAAGAGATGGAGTTAGCCCCGCACGCTTCATTATCTGCTTATAGATTGCATAGCGTGAAATCGTATTATAATAAGGAATATAATTACTCATCACACTTTCCGGCTCAGACCTCCATACACCACGGAGATGATCGTATCCTCCTTCGTACATATCCACTAATGCACTATACTTAGGATGGAAAATAAACTCATACCAAGGAGAATCCGACATATTTCCTGAAATAGTGACATTTTCAAATAATCCTCTGGATTTCATTGAATGGTATTTTGGTAGCCTATTACAATAAGGACAACTACAACCCTTAATATTATCCATGTGGCTAATTGATTCTGAAGCTATACCTCCAAATGCCGCTCCACCGGCAAAATATTGTACAAGAGCGCGATTATCGTAAGGATACACTTCTGATGAAATACCAAACATAGCCAGTGCACACCCGGAATCATCCATATAGGCACTTCCACCAAAAGCATTATAATTAGATAAGATAATAATCAAGGAGTCATCTATATTATCACTGTTAATCCCAGAAGATACACTACAAACATATCTTTTGACATCTTCAATTCTTTCAATAAAATCCATAGAGTCTTCCATGTCAGGAAAAGTCAGATTAAACTTTGTCATCCTTGATGTTACCAAATCCTGAGCTCCATTGTCCGGTGACAAAGCAATCACAGTACTTACCGAAAACATATTTCTATAAGTTTTATAAGGTTCTATGGAAAAGAACTGTTCTATTGTCTCATTGACACGATTCATGTAATCACCATTAATAATAGATTCCGCACCATATCCTTCTCCGATTATAACCATATTAATCGACTTACCAGATGCTGAAGCTGCTTGAATTTTGATTTCCTTATCCTCTTCCTGATAAAAGTCATACTGAGACACCGATAAATAATTCGTATATTCAGCATTCTTCAGCTTAAAAATTACCTTCCCTTCACGATTGCCAGAACCAATAGACATAGGCATAATTTTCACCGAAATTTCCTTTTTAGCGTCTCCTTCCTTATCACTGACTTCAATCCAAGAAGGACATTCTATTATTTCCCATGCGCTTTCAGCTCTAACGCCAACAAATCGTTCAAAACCTTTATTAAGAGCCTTAATATCCGAAACAGATAATCCCAATTCATGATGCGGAGTTATATTTGGGAAAATTTTCCATGCTCCATCATGACGATAACTTTCAACTGAATTCTCCGGAACCTCCAAAACACAATGAGATAAATCCACCCCATTAAAAACACCTTCTCCTACTGCAGGAGGCGCGGATGAGTAACATACGATAGTATTCAGCATTTGACAATCTGCGAAAGCATAATCATCAATTAAGCTAACATTTTTCCCGATTTCAACATACTGCAATTCACGGCACCTATTACACGAATATGCACCAATTTGCTCTATGTTATCTCCCAGAATTAATCTTTCAATATTTGAATTTGCAAACGGTCCTCCTTCTCCATATTTATCTCCACTTAGTTCCTCTATACCTTTAGGAATCTGAATAGACCCGGAAATATTTGAATAAGAAAAGGCTCGGGCACCTAATTTCGTTAAACCACTTGGTATAGCTAAATCGCCCACTAACCGAGCTCCACTAAAAGCCCCCATACCAATCACCTGAAGATTAGTAGGGAATATAACTGGTGAAGAGAAATTAATACCGGAAAAAGAATAAGAACCTATTTCTGAAACTCCTTCATGAAATTTCAGATTGCTACATACGCTGAATCCCATACCAGAAAATACAGTATCGGGTATCTTTTTTATACGGACTGGAATTTCGATTTCTCCTGTTATATTTTTAGATTTATAACCACAATAGTTGAAAGCGTCCTCTCCCAAATACTCCAAATCTGGAGGTAGACTAAAAACGCCCGAAGCATTTTCACAAGAGTAGAATGCCCTGAATTCAATACGTTTCAAAGTTTTAGGCAATTTAAGATCCACATTAGCAGAACAATCTTCAAAAGCCCCATCTTTAATTACCTCTAAAGATTTAGGAATATTTACTGATATATTACCCCTCAATCTTGATAGACCTCTATCCTTTATTATTGTCACACCATCAGGTATATATAAATCAGACTGTAGATTCAAATCAGCTAATGCTCCTTTACCTATACTTTTCAAAGATTCAGGAAGAATAACACGTCTTAAACGACTCATTCCAAAAAATGCATCTTCAGGTAACTCATCTTTAAGATTAACGGTCACCCATTCGTCATAACCCAAATCTGGGTTATATTCTACAATTTCCTTTGTTATTTCCTGCATTTGGACAGTTTGAAGATTTATCGATTCCAATAATGAAATTTCATTCCTTAAGAAATCGAAATCTGACTCTGTCAATCTACCACTTATTTTAAGATTCTTTATGTCACTTGGATCGTCAATAATCGTCCTCAGGCATGATCTCAGCGTTCCGGCTTCAGCTACATGGACCACGAGATATGAGTTAGATTCGAAGTCGTGCGATGACTTATCGGCTTCCCATGGGGTGATGTCTTCGCCTGTGAGGGTCAGGGTGAAGTCGCCGCTGTCGGCCTTGCGGTCGATCTTGATGGTGAATGTGTGGAGCTTTCCGGCGGTGTACTTCATGCCGTCGGCACGGGTGTAGACATATGGTTTGCCGTCGATGGTTATGCCGATGGTAGACTTGCCTGCAGCGACTGTCTGCGGGACGACTACTGCGCGCCATGCATCGCCTTCGGGGTTCATTACAACATTGCGGTCGAAGTTGCCCGTGGGGGTCACAACTCCGGTGGAGAGGTCGACTTCGGAGGTGCGGATGGTGTTGTCGACGGTAACGGTCTTCTCAAGTTTGGTCCATGCGTCGCCGTCGAAACCGCTCCCCTGCTCAAGCACGACTTTCACTCCGGCCATGACGTGGGAGAAAGTCAGTTCCACTTTTTTGCCGGGTTGTGCTTTTGGTGTCTTGGCCCAGAGGAGGTCGGAGGCCTCATAGGCGCACATCTCACCTTCCGCTGCCACGTTCTGGTCGGCACGGACCTCGAAGTTGTAGGCGTTGACGTCGGCCATGCCGTTGTAGAACGGGTAGTAGCCGTAGACGTCGGCGGGCGTGACAGGGTCGCGCCAGTAGATGTCGGTGGCGGCCTGCCAGGCGTTGGCGTCGGCACTGTAGGTCATGGCTACGTTGTTAACCTGGTTGTCGCTCAGCGTCAAGGCCGCCGGAGATCCGCCGGAGTAGTTGACGACAAAGAGACCGAAGCGGTCGCCGTCGGCGAAGCCGCTTTCATCGGCACGTGTGTCGGCTGTCTGGTCGATGCTGGCCTGCAGTTCGAAGCGGAGACCATTTGCTCCGTCGTCGGGACGGAAGAGGTTCATCTCATCGGAACAAGCGGCCAACACGATCGGCAACAGTAGTCCGGCTTTCATCGCGCGATGCATAAAGTCGTTTTGTTGTTTCATCTGTTGTTTCATCTGTCGGATTTTAGATTGTAGTTTATTTGCTAATAAACTGCAAATGTAGCGATATGGAAGCGAAAAAACAAATTTTAAGAGCATTTAATTGACAGATAATCAAAAATTTAGGGAAAACCCTAAAGAAAAATTGCAGTTTTGGCTATAGGACTATGGAATTGTAGGAATTATTGTGTGTTTTTCTGACATTGCTTCAGCAACGGTAGCCTCACGCTAAGACACGAAGCAGGATCGGATATTATTGAGAAGTTGCAGGCAAGGGGCTGAGAGGAGGTGGGGACAGTAGAGAAAAAGTATGGAGTCCGGCTATACCGGAGAACCAAAAATATTAGATATGACAATATCTACAACTTCGTTAAATCTTGACTTTGTAACAAAGAAACCCTTACGCTGTATGACATCCCTACAGAGGAAATATGTAAGGATATGTGTGACAAAATATGATTTTCGTTCAAGGACAGGTTGATTGACAATGTCTTCAGGAAGAATTTCTATAGTATATTTAGGATGTAGATTTTTAGTGGATATGAGTACTGCATAGAACAAACCTTCTTCTTCCTGCTGCAATTCAGGTACAGATACGACTAAAGCCGGATGCACTTTAAATGAACCATCCGGCAAAAGATAAGGGACTTCTATGATTTCCCGTTGATATACAGAGTTTACAGCCATTTCGCTATCACGCCAGTGGCTTCTGAAATTGATTTAAAGGCAAAAGATCTCGAAGATGAAGCTGAATACCCTTTTGAGAATTCCTCAGGATGCACCGCTTTATCATGGTTGATTAAAGCAGCTAAATCTTCATCGGATATTGCCGACCGAACAGGTATCTTTTTTGAAACCGAATCAAAATTATTCATATCCTATATATTTTTTGTCTAAGTAGCAATGCACAATTAGCTACGCTCAAGCTAAAGCAAGTCAAAATGCATAATTAGCTACGCTCAAGCTACAGCAAGTCATAATTATTTGCCGCTGAATTTCAACTGTAAATATTTTAATGACACTATACATTTAATTTGAACAGCTACTTAATAATATAACGTCTAACTTCCTTCTAATAGTAGTGGACAAATTTGTTAAAATAACTTAAATAAACGTTTACGGATGGGTAAAGAGTTGGCTTAGGAAGCCATATTGGCAATAAATGGAAGCGGCTCCCGGGTGGGGAGCCGTTTTCGGTTTATTTCAGGGGGTTGGGTATGGATCGGTGGGGTCAGTGGAAACGGCGGGTGGACGTGCCGTCGGTGTAGCGGTAGAT
>CAMWMK010000070.1 GCA_947175295.1 uncultured Porphyromonadaceae bacterium | reverse complement strand
GCAAAATTACAACCTAACCGTAACCTCCAAAAGGTGTACTTCTATTAATGCTTACGAACTTCGTTGGAAAGAGATTTTTGAAAATAATAAGTCTAAGAAAATATGAATAGAACAGATATAAACAGAATTTGGATCGATAATGAAGCCATATGGATAGAGACGACGGACGGACGCATCGGTTTTGAGTCTTTTGCAGAATATTCTCGACTACGTAATGCCAATCGAGAAGCACTTGATAACTATACCTTATCATATTTCGGTATTCATTGGCCGGAATTGGATGAGGATCTTTCATTTGATGGTTTTTTCTCAAAATCAGAGGAAAAACAATTCCTGTATGCTCAGGAAGCATAATGCACAATGCATAATTATTAGCTACGCCCAAGCTAAAGCAAGTCATATTTTTTTGTCTGTGAAGTTCAGCTGAAAATATTTTGATGATGCTATAATTTGAACAGCTACTGATGCAGAAAAAAAAGGATACAGCCACGATGGACTGCATCCTTTTTATATTATCTTGATTTTTCTATCTTACTTCACTTCCTCGAAGTCAACATCGGTGATGTCTTTCTCTCCCGGATGGGGATCCTGAGCGGCACCTGCGCCAGCACCTGCGGCGCCTGCGGCACCTGCCTGCTGAGCTGCGTAGATGTCCTGAGCCGCTGCCTGAAGGGCATCGCTAAGTGCCTTCTCCGCAGAGTCGATGTCTTCTACGAGCTGCTGTTTGTGAACCTCTTTCAGACGGTCGAGAGCCGCATTCACCGGAGCGAGCTTATCGGCAGGAATCTTATCGCCGAGTTCCTTGAGCTGCTTCTCTGTCTGGAAGATCATAGAGTCAGCGTGGTTGAGCTTGTCGACACGTTCCTTAGCCTTCTTATCGGCTGCTTCGTTGGCCTTAGCCTCGTCGCGCATACGGTTGATCTCAGCTTCGGTCAGACCGGAAGATGCCTCGATACGGATGGACTGTTCCTTACCGGTAGCCTTATCCTTAGCAGTTACGTTGAGGATACCGTTGGCGTCTACCTCGAAAGTAACCTCGATCTGCGGCACACCACGGGGTGCGGGTGCGATACCGCCAAGGTTGAACTCACCGAGGAGCTTGTTGTCGGCAGCCATAGGACGCTCACCCTGGAGGACACGGATTGTCACCTCAGGCTGGTTGTCGGCAGCTGTAGAGAATGTCTCGCTCTTACGGGTCGGGATCGTAGTGTTGGCGTCGATAAGCTTAGTCATCACGCCGCCCATGGTCTCGATACCGATCGACAGAGGAACAACGTCGAGAAGAAGGACGTCTTTCACATCGCCGCTAAGCACACCACCCTGGATGGCCGCACCGATAGCCACAACCTCATCAGGGTTGACCGACTTGTTGGGTTCCTTGCCAAAGATCTGCTTAACCTTCTCCTGGATAGCGGGGATACGGGTAGAACCACCTACGAGGATCACTTCATTGATATCACTTGCGGAAAGGCCGGCATCCTTAAGGGCCTGAACACAAGGACCGGCTACTGCATCGATGAGCTTCTCAGCGAGCTGCTCGAACTTTGCACGTGTAAGTGTCTTCACAAGGTGCTTCGGGCCGGAAGCTGTAGCAGTGATGTAAGGAAGGTTGATTTCAGTGGAAGTAGAGCTTGAAAGCTCAACCTTAGCCTTCTCAGCGGCTTCCTTCAGACGCTGCATAGCCATAGGATCCTGACGGAGATCAACGCCCTCGTCTTTCTTAAACTCATCGGCGAGCCAGTCGATGATCACGTTGTCGAAGTCATCACCACCGAGGTGTGTATCACCGTTGGTAGACTTCACTTCAAACACGCCATCGCCGAGTTCGAGGATGGAGATATCGAATGTACCGCCACCAAGGTCGAAGACCGCGATCTTCTGCTCTACCTGGCTCTTGTCGAGACCATAGGCAAGCGCAGCGGCAGTAGGCTCATTCACGATACGGCGTACCTTGAGGCCTGCGATCTCGCCGGCTTCCTTAGTAGCCTGACGCTGAGAGTCATCGAAGTAGGCAGGAACTGTGATCACTGCTTCAGTCACCTCCTGTCCGAGATAATCCTCAGCAGTCTTCTTCATCTTCTGGAGGATCATAGCGGAGATCTCCTGCGGAGTGTAGTCACGGCCGTCGATGTCGACTTTCGGCATATCGTTCTGGCAGACTACCTTATAAGGTACGCGCTTGATCTCGTCTTCAACCTGGGAGCATTTCTCACCCATGAAGCGCTTGATCGAATAGATAGTACGAGTTGGATTGGTGACAGCCTGACGCTTAGCGGGGTCACCGACTTTTCTTTCGCCTCCGTCGACGAACGCCACTACAGAAGGAGTGGTGTTACGGCCTTCGGCGTTAGGTATTACAACAGGTTCTTTACCTTCGAGGACAGCCACACAACTGTTGGTGGTGCCAAGGTCAATACCAATAATCTTTCCCATGATATTTTTTCTTATTTTTTTATATTAGTTAATAAATTCGTTATTTCTATCTGAGGGGAGCCCCGAGACCTTCGTAAGCCTTAGCGTCTCGCCCTCGTCTGATATATAAACAAATGACGTGCTAAATGTTTCACTTTTTGATGTAAAAGCACGACTCGTTACGTTAATTATTTACATATCAATTCATTAAAACCAGTGCTGAAGCGAATTTCAAAGTTAAAAAACGTGACAAAGCCAGTGACAGAACTGACAAAAATGAAAAAAATAACGAAAAATAACGGAATATTAAGATATTTTTAGTAATTTTGCACTCTAATAGAACCATATCCCCCACAAGGGATTCGCCTCAAGAGGCATCAACAGCTAAAAATATGAAGAAACTACAGGAAAAGCTATCGCAATACGACGCACCGCAGAAAGCAAAGGCTGCGGGTGTGTATCCATATTTCCGCCCTATCTCGAGTGAGCAGAACACCGAGGTGCTCATGAACGGCAAGAAGGTGCTGATGTTTGGCTCCAACTCCTATATGGGACTGACGAACCATCCGAAAGTGATCGAAGCTGCTGTAGCAGCCACGAAGAAGTACGGCACCGGTATGGCGGGGAGCCCCTTCCTGAACGGCACGCTCGATATCCACAAGGAGCTTGAGGCCCGCATCGCCGACTATGTAGGGAAAGACGACGCCATCGTCTACTCTACGGGCTTCGGCACCAACCTCGGAGTAGTGAGCACACTCACCAGCAGAGAAGACTATATAATATGTGACGAACAAGACCATGCATCGATAGTAGAGGGCAGACGCCTCTCCTTCTCCCAGCCCCTCAAATACAAGCATAACGACATGGACTCGCTCGAAACGGCGCTGAAGAAGTGCAAGCCTGAGAGCGTGAAGCTCATCGTCACCGACAGTGTATTCTCAATGGAAGGCGACGTAGCAAACCTTCCCGAGATGGTAAGGCTGGCCAAGAAATATGACGCGAGCCTGATGGTAGACGAAGCCCACGGCATCGGAGTCTTCGGCGAAGGAGGACGCGGAGTAGTGAACCACTTCGGCCTCACCGACGACGTAGACCTCATCATGGGCACCTTCTCCAAGTCGTTCGCATCGCTCGGCGGCTTCATAGCCACAGACAAGGAGATCACCAACTTCCTGCGCCACCACTCAAGAAGCTATATCTTCACGGCATCCATCACACCGGCCTCCACTGCGGCAGCCCTTGCTGCCATGGACATCATGCTCAGCGAGCCGGAGCGCCAGCAGCATCTCTGGGACATCACCCACTACGCCCTCGACAATTTCCGCGCCATGGGCTGCGAGATCGGCCACACCTCCACACCGATCATTCCGCTCTTCATCCGCGACGACTACAAGACCTTCGCCGTGACGCGCGACCTTCTTGAGGAGGGTGTGTTCGTGAATCCGGTGGTATCTCCCGCCGTAGCACCCCAGGACACGCTCATCCGCTACTCACTGATGGCCACTCACACCAAAGACCAGGTGACACGCTCACTGGAAGCCATACAGAAAGTATTCAAAAAGCACGGCATCATAAAGTGAGAGCACTCGACTTCAAGCTTGAACATACCTGCCCCGGCACCCAAGCCAGGGCAGGCCTCATCACGACCGCCCACGGACAAATCGAGACTCCCATCTTCATGCCTGTAGGGACAGTGGGAAGCGTCAAGGCTGTGCACCAGCACGAACTGCGCGACGACATCAAGGCCCAGATCATATTGGGCAACACCTACCACCTCTATCTGCGGCCGGGCCTCGAAATACTCCGCGGAGCCGGAGGACTCCATAAATTCATAGGCTGGGAACGACCGATACTGACGGATTCGGGCGGTTTCCAGGTGTTCTCGCTCTCCGGGAACCGCAAACTCACCGAAGAGGGAGCGCACTTCAGGAGCCACATCGACGGCAGCAAGCATCTCTTCACTCCGGAAGGGACCGTAGACATCCAGCGAGTGATCGGAGCCGACATCATGATGGCCCTCGACGAATGCCCTCCGGGCGACTCGGACTATGACTACGCGAAGAAATCGCTCGGACTTACACTGCGATGGCTGAAGAGAGGCTGGGACAGGTATAAGACAACCGAAGGACTATACGGCTACCGACAGACTTTCTTCCCCATAGTGCAGGGCTGCGTATATCCCGAACTCAGGAAGGAGTCGGCAAAATTCGTGGCAGACCTTGATGCCGACGGCAACGCCATAGGCGGTCTGGCCGTAGGCGAGCCTACGGAGAAGATGTATGAGATGATAGAAATCGTCAACGACATCCTGCCTCAGGACCGGCCCCGCTACCTTATGGGAGTAGGCACGCCGGCCAACATACTTGAAGCCATCGACAGAGGAGTGGACATGATGGACTGCGTCATGCCTACACGCAACGGGCGCAACGGCATGCTCTTCACCCGCAACGGAATAATGAACATGCGCAACAAGAAGTGGGCAGACGACTACTCGCCGCTTGATCCGGGAGGGGCCACATATGTGGACGAGGTATATTCGAAAGCATACGTAAGACACCTTTTCATAGCCAACGAGCTCCTCGCCATGCAGATCGCGAGCATCCACAATTTAGGATTCTACCTATGGCTCGTAGGAGAAGCGCGGAAGCATATAGCAGCCGGAGACTTCCCTACATGGAAGACGGAAATGACGGAGAGGGTCACGAGACGAATGTAGAATTGTGAATTGAGAATTGTGAATTGAGAATTTAGAGTTTGAATTTGAGTTTCAATTCTTTGGACAACATATAATTCTGATATATATTTCTTAGGACGGTATAAGAGGATGGCAGATGAAGAAAAAGATGAAATATTTCCGGCAGATGCGGCTTCTTCGGATGAAGAGGTCGCTTCCGCCGCATACATAGAGGAGGGTCCGGAGCAAGAAAATGAGGACAACGCTGAAGGACAAGAGGAATCAGAGGCCAAGAATAAGGGGGAAAAGAAAAAGGGCAGGAAGCGGAATTTCAAGTTCCGGCTGCGCAATCCGCTCCCGATCATCGACAGATATATACTCGGGAAATTCTTAGGCACGTATTTTCTGGCCACCATCCTGCTTCTGCTTGTGATAGCGATGTTTGACATCACAGAGAAGCTCGATGCCTTCCTGACGGCTCCGCTGAAGGAGACGCTCTTCGACTATTTCGCTTCCTTCCTCCCCTACTTCGCCAACCAGCTCTCCCCTCTTTTCGTATTCATTTCCGTAATCTTCTTCACCACCAAACTGGCCGACAACTCCGAGATCATAGCCATGCTCTCGAGCGGCATAACCTTCAGGAGGCTATTGCGCCCTTACATGATAGGGGCAGCCATCATAGCCGCATTGACCTTCGCCCTCTCCAACTACATCATACCGCCGACCAACGTAAACCGCATAGCCTACACCAATAAATATGTAAAGAACAAGGCAGTAGCCTACGGCACCAACATACAGCTGATGGTGAGGCCGGGGGAAGTGGCCTATTTCGGAAGATTCGACAATACGACGAAGCAGGGCTACAGGTTTTCATTGGACAAGTTTGACGGCAAATCCATAGTGTCAAGGCTGACCGCCAGCTCAGTGGAATACGACACGACGCGTCAATACCATTGGAAACTAAAAGACTACATGATCAGGGACTTCGACGGAATGAACGAAAAGATTCGCAGAGGCTCCACCATAGACAGCATCATACCGATAGAGCCCAAAGACTTCCTGATAGCCTCCAACGACCAGGAGATGCTCACCACTCCCCAGCTTACGGACTATATCCGCAAACAGAAGATGCGCGGAGTGGCGAACATCAAGAAATTTGAGATAGAACGTGAAAAGAGGCTCGCAGAGACCGCTGCAGCCTTCATCCTCACGCTCATAGGCATGTCGCTTTCGTCGAAGAAAGTGAAGGGAGGCATGGGCATCAACATCGGCATCGGACTCGGACTGAGTTTCAGCTACATACTATTCAGCACCATTACCTCTTCATTCGCGGTGAACGGCTATACGTCGCCCGCCGTAGCTATGGAGATACCCAATATAGTCTATCTCATCATCGGCATCATACTCTACAGGAGGGCGTCGAAGTTTTAGTTTTGCGTTTTACGTTTTACGTTGGACGTTTTACGTTTTACGTGGGGCGTGGGGGGATTTTTGGGGTGTAGGCTTAAAAGAATATAAAATTCGGGATTGGGGGGCAATTAGATTTTGCAGAATGGGATTATTTTTGTAACTTTGCAGATAGGGCGATTCAGCCCGCTGCGAGATATAGAAACCAATTAGAAAGCAATGCGCCGCATGCGGCCAACCCAAAATACAAGAAGTGTAGAGATGACAAACAAGGATTTCGATTTCAGCGACATAGCGCCACACGATGACTCGGTCTTCCGCACGATTCTGGACAAGCTAATACAAGATCCGGGATTTCTCCATGCAATCTCATATGTGATGCCGAAGGAGGAGATTCCGGCTCTGATAGATGAATTAAGGAGAATAGACAACCGTCACGACTTCCAGCACAGGATAATGTTTCCATTTCTGGAGACCCTTGCAAAGACAACGACCTCGGGCATTACGCTCGGAGGCGCCAAATACTACAATCCGGCCCTCAGCTACACCTACATAACGAACCACCGAGACATAGTGCTCGACGCATCCTTCCTCAACCTGACTTTCCTAAGGAGAGGATGGCCGACATCGGAAGTGGCGATCGGCAACAACCTTCTTGTATTCGACTGGATATCCGATCTCGTAAGGCTCAACAACAGCTTCATAGTGAAGCGCAACACGGGTCTGCGCGAGGGACTTGAAGCCGCGAAGAAGCTCTCCGCCTACATACACTACGCCATCATGGAGAAGCACGAGTCGGTGTGGATAGCCCAACGTGAAGGACGCGCGAAAGACTCAAGCGACCACACGCAGGAAGCGCTCGTAAAGATGCTTTCGATGGGCGGACAGGGAACCTTCATGAACAAGATAAAGGAAATCAACCTTATGCCGGTGTCGATAAGCTACGAGTATGATCCCAACGACTACCTGAAGGTGAAGGAATTCCTGCTGCGCCGGAGAAATCCCGACTTCAAGAAATCGCAGAGAGACGACCTTTTCTCAATGGAGATCGGCATGCTGCAGTTCAAGGGAAAGGTGCATTTCCAGCTGACTCCGCGCATCAACGTCAGAATAGACGAGATCGGAGAATTCAAGGATACGAACACGGCAGCGAAATACGTATGCGCCCTCATAGACTCCGCCATCCACAGAGGATATGAGATCTTCCCCATCAACTATGTGGCATACGACAGCCTGCACCATACCGAACGCTTCGCCCACAAATACACAGCGGAAGAAAAGAAGGAATATCTCGAATATTTCGAAACGCAGCTTACGAAGATCGATGTGGCCGACATCACGGAAGAGGAACATGAATTCATGAAGGAGATGATACTGATCATGTATGCCAATCCGCTTAAGAACAAACTAAAGTCAATATTGGGAGGATTTGAGTGATGAGACTACCCTTACCCGCAATCATAGCGCTCTTCGCCCTCAGTATCCTGGCTGACCTATATATATGGAAGGATATCCGCCAGGGAAAATCGAAAAACCGCTGGGGTTGGAGCAACGCCTACGCCATATCGTCGTTTCTGCTTTGGATCTTCCTGGCGGTAATCGTAGCCATGCCCCGACGTAGCCTCGACGGAGGAGTATACGCCGTAATGTGGATGCTGACGGTCTATCTCAGCATATATATCCCGAAGGCACTCTACTGCATTTTCTCGCTATTAGGACGCATACCGTGCATATTCGGGGCAAAGCGATGGAAATGGCTCAACTACGTAGGCGTGGCCACGGCTCTCTTCGGATTCGGGACCATATGGCACGGCATCGCCTACACCCGCACGCATACACAGATAGTAGAACTGACCCTTGAGTCGAACAAGCTTCCCGCAAGCTTCGACGGATACCGGATAGTGCAGATATCCGACCTGCATTTAGGCACATGGGGAACCGAGACCGCCTTCCTCTTAGACTTCACGGAAAAAATAAACAGCCTTAAACCGGACCTCATTGTATTCACGGGCGACATAGTGAACCAAAAGACCGACGAGCTGAAGCCTTTTGAGAAGATATTAGGGCAACTGAAGGCGAAAGACGGAGTATACTCCATCTTAGGCAACCACGACTACGGCGACTACGTAGACTGGCCATCGGCAGAGGCAAAGAGCGCTAACCTCGAGCGCCTCAAGAAGATACAGAAAGACGCGGGATGGAAGATGCTCAACAACGAGCATGACTACATCTACCGCACCGCAGGGGGAAGAAAAGACTCGATCGCCCTCATAGGCGTGGAGAACTGGGGAGAACCTCCGTTTGGCCAATACGGCGACCTTCTGAAGGCATATCCGGTGGATACGAAACACAACCTCCGGGACAACAACTTCAAGATCCTACTTACACACAACCCGGAGCATTGGGTGAGGGAAGTGAGGAAAAGATCCAACATAGACCTAAGCCTCTCAGGACATACACACGCAATGCAGGCAAGTTTCGACATCCTCGGCAAGAGGTATTCGCCGGCAGCCTTCCGCTATCAGACCTGGGGAGGCTTCTATACGGAAAACGGAATAGGAGAAATAGAGGATTTCGGCAACCCCGACCTATCGGAAGGCCTTGTGCGCCGTCTTGACAATCCATCGCTCTACGTCAACATAGGAGCCGGAGAGGTGGCGATGCCTTTCAGAGTGGGAACAAGCAATCCGGAAATCACAGTCATCACGCTAAAGAAGAAATGACCACCACCGACATCATACCTACAGAGCCAGAGCCGACAGAAGCCATCTTCTGCATCGGCTCTAACTGTGGAAACCAAGAAGCCAACGTCGGAGATGCGCTGAAATGGATATCAGGCATACTGAAGGATGGGCTGCACTCCCCGATATACGCCACTCCCGACTGCCTCGGCGGCCAACGGGAGTATATGAACGCAGTGGCCATCGGAAAGACAAAACTCCTCCCGGATGAGCTGGAGCGTATCTGCAAGGAATATGAATTATCATGCGGACGCGACGCCGCAGCACGCGCCTCGGGAGACGTAGCGGTAGACGTGGATCTGGTGATATACGGAAACGATATCCTTCGCGAGAAGGACTACCGTTGCGAATTCTTCATGAAAGGATACCGATACCTGAGGCCAGGAAAAGACGCTACAGTCTGAAGGAAGACCGCTATCGAAGCCGGAGCATACCCATAGTGCGACGAAGGTTGACCTCGACAAAAGGCCTTAAACGGCCGGAACGCTCAACGAGCATATCAACACCGCACAGCCCCTCGTAGCCCACCAGGACCTTGCGGAGAATCTCTTTCTGCAAAGCCACCACCTCATCCAACGGGACAGAAGAGACCGCACAGAAACGCGCCCTCATCTCATCCTGATCCAAAGCATGGTTTGAGATATATTTGCCTCGATTTGACGTTGAGAACGATGAGAGTCCGAGATAGCGCGGCTCTCCGGAGAGAATGCGCCACTCCGTAGCGAAATCAGCCATCCGGTCGGCACCGGTCTCCCCCATCACAGAGCCCTGACGGCGGATTATGCCGCGACACCACTGACCGACGAGCACGTCGGTCATATCAGCAGCCGTATTTATCACTCCCCTGCCGCTTGAACTCCATGGAGCCTTCATCCAGCAACCCGGATTGGCTCCATAAAACTCCATACATTCATCTACCGACTCCAGCTCAACGGGGACATCAACCCTCAAGGAGGGCTCCACCATTGCATTCCATTCGGAATTAAGAACCACAGTAGTGCGCCGATGGGCGAGCGAGCGGATGCGAGCCATAGTATCGTCGTCGGGCAGACAGCCTGAAGGGACCCCGCAATCCTTCAGACGACGAATAAGAGCGGGATTCCATCCCCAAGGCTCGACTGAAAGCCCAGGGCACTCCGTAAAGAGAGCCCC
Source organism: uncultured Porphyromonadaceae bacterium (assembly GCA_947175295.1). Lineage (GTDB taxonomy): Bacteria > Bacteroidota > Bacteroidia > Bacteroidales > Muribaculaceae > Lepagella. The sequence goes on along the minus strand of CAMWMK010000070.1, from coordinate 7,336 downwards.
GAGGGATTGCCACGACACCAGCCGGAACCGGGAAGCCAGCGAACCGGGATCATCCACCAGAATGACATCGCCGGGGTCTGCCCAGGCCTCGGGAAGCAACTGAAGCTCACGCCGCATCCGCTCCACGCGAGCGGGAGGGGTATAAAAAGACGCCCCCGAAGCGAGGGCGTATTCAGTTTCCGGATTAAACAGCAGCAGGCGCATCAATCGTTGAGTTTCTCGCGCTCCTTAAGGGGATTGGAGAAATAGAGCTTATGCTCAAGATACTCCTGAGTCGCGATAAGGGTTGGCTTGGGGAGTTTTTCGTAGAAGCGGGAGATTTCGATCTGCTCGCGGTTTTCAGAGACTTCCTCAAGATTGTCGGTAGAAGCGAAATCAGCGAGTTTCTTCTCGAGTTCCTTCTTGAGTTCTACCGCGATCTGGTTAGCACGTTTTCCGATGATGCAGACAGTCTCGTAGACATTTCCTGTCTGCTCCGCCATAGCGATCATGTCGCGTGTCACGGTTGTGAGCGGTGCGTTGGTCTTCTTGTAGTCCATAATATGCAATTATGATTTACGTATGTTGTTTTTTTAGTTTTCGTCGTTTTATTAGCATTCAGCGAAGCGCCCTATAAGAGGGAGGAGCGTCAGTCTCCTACATGCTTGGAGGCGATATTGAAAATCGAGCGGGCCTCGGAGATGTTTTTCGATTCGGGATATGTATTGATAAACGAATAGTATTCATCAATCACGTCGCGGTAGCGGTCTTCGCTCTTCTCAGCTACGGAATTCTTAGCCTGCTGATATTTAGCCTTCAGGATAAGCATCTCGAAATCCTCACGATATTTGGAATAGGGAAACTCCTTGAGAGCGTTTTTCGCCGTAATCACACACGACTCGTAGTTGTTGCCGAGAAAGTTGCCGAGGTTGTAATAGAGCTGGGCATTCTGGAGCTGCTTGAGCGTCAGCTTGTCCTGGAGCTCGAAGATGGAGTTTTTGGCCAGACCCGCCTTGTCGCTGTTAGGAAAATAATCGATAAATCCCTGAAGCTCTTCTATAGCCTTAAGCGTAAGCGTCTGATCAAGCTGGGGCTCGGGAGAGTCGAGATAGTAGCCATAACCACAGTAGAAGCGGGCGAGCTCGGCATACTTGCCACGAGGATAACGCTGATAGTAGTTTTTGAAGTAAACTCCGGAATTAAGGTAGTCTTTATTTTCAAAATAAGACATAGCAAGGAGGAAAGTGGCGTCTTCGCCATTTTCCGTACCGCGCAAAGGCATCTGCAGATCCTGCAGGAGAGTAATGGCCTGCATGTATTTACGGTTCTCATATGCACGCTTCGCATAATCGAACTTATATTGAATATCAGTGCTTTTCAGCACCTTGTTGTACTCACCGCAGGAGGACACGCCCAAAGCCGCGATGGAGCAGAACATACAAATCTTAAGAAGTTTTTTCATTTATACGTATCAATGATAAGCATGACAATAGCTCAAAGAGCGTATTTAGCATGCAAAGTTAATAAAAAAATCGGAAACAACGATGATTTTTACGTAAAAAATTATTAACTTTGAAGTCTGAATCGCACTTCCCTGCGCAGAGAGCGCGGAGAGACAGGAAACGCAAAGGTATATTTTACTCATAATTTGACCAACTACTTAATAAAAGACAATGAAGGAAAGAGGATTCATAGGGCGGCACCCGGTGCTGACAAACTTTATAATAATCATACTGGTAGCGATAGCCGGGCTGGGCATCGTCTACCTGACGTTTGCCATCTTCACGAGGCATGGAGAGAGCAGCGTAGTGCCCGGAGTAGAGAAAATGTCGTATACGCAGGCCATCGAGATACTGCATTCGAAAGGATTCAAGGTGGATATCCGCGACTCCCTCTACAAGGAGGATGAGAAACCGGGATACGTGATCGAGCAGTTTCCGAAGTCGAATTCAGTAGTGAAGCCCGGCAGAAAGATATTCCTCTACATCAACGCCGTGCATCCGAAGGAGGTAGTGATCGACGAAGACAACAATCCGCGCGAAGACGCATTGAAGTCAACCTCGTTTCGCCAGGGCAGAGCGCGCCTGGAGGAGTTGGGCTTCAAAAACATCCGTGTAGTCAAGATCCTCGGCGAGAACGACTGCATATCGAAAATCTATGCCGACGGCAAGGTAGTGAAGAAGATGCAGAAAGTGCCGGTCAACGCGCGGATAGTAATGGAAGTATTCGACGGCAACCTCGAGGCCGTTCGCGACTCGCTGCAGAGCGACCTTGATCCGGGCTACGGATTGCCGCAGGAATCAGCCCCGGCAGAAACAGAGAATTCCGGAGAGACATATCAGGTAGAGGAACCCGTTGAGTCTGAAAGCGAATCTATCGAGTATTATTGACATATGAAGGAAGAAGAGAAAAGCATCGGGAAGGAAACGGAGGCGGAGATCAGTCACTTGGTGGAGATTGACGCCGTCGAGGATATGGAGGGTGAAGAAGGAGTAGCCGAACCCACCTTCGTCATGGAAGACGGGCGTGAGCTATACGAACACTTCCGCTTTGAGGCCGATAAAGGCCAGCAGATGCTGAGGGTAGACAAATTCCTCGTAGACAGAATGACGAAGACCTCGCGCAACCGCATCCAGCAAGCTGCGGACGCAGGCTGCATCATAGTGAACGGCAAGCCGGTGAAGTCAAGCTACAAGGTGAAGCCGCTCGATGTGGTGAGCATCGTGATGGACAGGCCCCGCTATGAATTCGAGATCATCGCCGAAGACATACCGCTCGACATAGTGTATGAAGACGCTGATGTGCTGGTGGTCAACAAACCGGCGGGTCTTGTAGTGCATCCGGGCCACGGCAACTATCACGGCACCCTCGTCAACGCCCTCGCCTATTACTTCAAGGACAATCCGAATTACGACGTCAGCGACCCGAGGCTCGGACTCGTACACCGCATTGACAAGGACACGAGCGGACTTCTCGTAATAGCCAAGACTCCTGACGCCAAGACCGATTTAGGACTTCAGTTCTTCAACAAGACAACTCGGCGGGAGTATGTAGCCGTAGTATGGGGAGACTTCGATGAAGACAAAGGGACCATCATCGGGAATATCGCCAGGAACCCACGCAACAAGCTGCAGATGGCGGTGTTTGACGATCCGGAGATCGGGAAACATGCCGTGACGCATTACGAGGTGATCGAAAGGTTCGGCTACGTGACCTGCGTCAAATGCAGGCTTGAGACGGGACGGACCCATCAGATAAGGGTGCATATGCTGTCGAAGGGGCATCCGCTGTTTAACGACGCCCGCTACGGCGGCGACAGGATACTCAAGGGCACAACCTTCGCTAAATATAAGCAATTCATAGAGAACTGTTTCCAGACGTGTCCGCGGCAGGCTCTGCATGCGCGTACGTTGGGATTCAGGCATCCGAGGACTGGAGAGCAGATGGATTTCGAATGCCCGATACCCCGGGACATGACTGAACTGATTGACAAATGGCGCGCCTATAGAAAGGAGAATTAGCGCGTGGCTTTAATCTTTAATCTTTGAAAGCAATGCTGGACAATATAAGGAAATACGATGTAGTGCTGGCGAGCAAGTCGCCGAGAAGGAAGGAACTATTAGGGATGCTCGACGTGCCGTTTGAGATAAGAGTGAAAGACGGAATCGACGAGTCATATCCCGCCGACATGCCGGCCGTGGAAGTGGCGGAATACCTTTCCAGACTCAAAGGGAAGGCTTATGCCGAAGACATAAGGGAAAACGAAATGGTGATCACAGCCGACACCATAGTGATACTCGACGGCAAGATCTACGGCAAGCCGAAGAACGAAGATGACGCCATCGACATGCTGATGCAGCTCCAGGGACGGACCCATATAGTGGCCTCCGGCGTATGCGTGGCCACGAAAGAGAAGATAGTGAGCTTCACTACCACTACGGAAGTGACCTTCGCCCCACTGTCGAGGGAAGAGGCGACATGGTATGTAGAGAAATACCGTCCGCTCGACAAGGCAGGAGCCTACGGCATACAGGAATGGATAGGCTGCGCGGCAGTGGCCCGAATAGACGGAAGTTTCTACAATGTGATGGGACTTCCGGTGCACCAGTTATATAATGTATTGAAGGATGAATTCTGAAAAGATGAAAGTAGCCGTGATAGGCACCGGCAACGTAGGCACGCAGTTCGCCCGAATCTTCGGGACAGAACCAGTATCGCCCCGTACGCTTGAGGGACTGCCTGCCGACGCCGACATCTACGTGATATCGGTAAGCGACTCTGCCGTGAAGGAAGTTGCGCAACTGTTGCCTGAACTCCCCGGGATAGCAGTGCACACCACCGGGAGCGTAGCTATGGACGCTCTTGCCGGAGTGAAGTGCAAAGGCTATGGAGTGATGTATCCTTTTCAGACTATAAGCAAGGCGCGCCCTCTCCCACCCTCCTCCATACCTCTCCTGATAGAAGGAAGCGACGAGGAGACGCTCGACATGATTGAAAAGTGTGCCAGCGACTACGGCTTTACGCAGACGGCAAGGGCCGACAGCGACAAGCGACGAAGAGTGCACCTCTGCGGAACGTTTGCCTGCAACTTCACCAACGCCATGGTGGGGATAAGCCAGAAGATACTTTCGGAATCGGGAATAGACGCCGGCATCATCCAGCCGTTGGTAGAAGAGACCGTACAGAAGCTGAAAAGCCTTCCGGCAAAGGCTGCACAGACCGGACCGGCTTCCAGGAAAGACCTATCGACACTTTACTCGCACAAGGCGCTCCTCAAAGAGCTGCATATGGACAAAGAGGCTGATATATATGATATTATATCGGAGTATATCATGCATGAAGCGCAATAGGATTTACTTTTTAACTACATTTTGGAAATATTATTTTTCATTTTGAGAAATATTGACTACCTTTGCGTGTTGATAATTTGAAATCGACAGGCACCCGAGCGGATGCAATGGCCGCCGGAGCTGCTGCGATGATCTGAAGAAATACGATGTTTAACCTTAAATAATTATTCGAATGACCAAACCATATGTATTGGGAGTAGATATCGGCGGCACGAACACAGTGTTCGGCATCGTCGACGCCCGCGGCCACGTCATAGCCAGCGACTCCATCAAGACAAAGAAGCATGCGGAATTTGACGACTACGTAAATGAGCTTCATTCCGCAGTAGAGCGTCTGCTTCGTCTCAACGATGCCGAAGACAAGATCCAGGGCATCGGCATCGGTGCTCCTAACGCCAACTACTATACTGGAGAGATCGTAAATCCGCCAAACCTGCCCTGGGGTCCCGTGATTCCCCTTGCGGAGAAAGTGAGTGAGGCTTTCGGAGGCATACCTGTAGCAGTGACCAACGACGCCAACGCAGCAGCACTCGGAGAGATGACCTATGGCGCGGCACGAGGCATGAACGACTTCATCATGATCACACTCGGTACAGGCGTAGGCTCCGGCATCGTGATCAACGGACGTATGGTCTATGGCCATGACGGCAACGCGGGCGAACTCGGCCATCTCGTAATGAAGCGCAACAACGGCCGTATGTGCGGCTGCGGACGCACGGGTTGCCTTGAAGCTTACTGCTCCGCTACAGGAGTGGCGCGCACCGCACGCGAATTCCTCGAGATACGTCAGGAACCGTCGGTGCTCCGCAACATCGATATCGAAGACATCACATCGAAAGACGTGTATGACGCAGCGATGGCCGGCGATAAGATCGCCAAAGACATCTTCGAATATACAGGAAAGATACTCGGTGAGGCATTCGCCGACATGGTAGCGTTCTCATCCCCGCAGGCCATCATCCTATTCGGCGGTCTGGCCAAGAGCGGCGATCTTCTCCTTAAACCCCTTAAGGAAGCTTTCGACAAGAACGTCATGCCCATCTTCCGCGGCAAGACCCAGATCATCCTCTCCGAGCTCAAGGAGAGCGACGCTGCAGTGCTCGGCGCTTCCGCACTCGGCTGGGAAGCGAAAAGAAAGTCGGAGTCTACCATGAGCCAGACTCAGGACAGCGCACAGTAATCCCTCCCCCTTCAGACAATACGAAAGCCCTTGACTGTCGGAGTCAAGGGCTTTTCATTATGCGGCAATACCGCCTATCCTGATCAGGATGTCGCTATATCCGACAAGAAAGTCATCTGTTAAGAAACTCTCTCAAAGACATTGTCTTTATGCCGTCTACCGTATTGGGAAAGCTGTCGCGATATGTGACCACGATCTTCTCATAATTGTCAGATATCATGGCTAAGTTGCCGTATTCCCGATCTGCGGTAGCTTTATCCGCCACCGTCATGGCTACCTGCACATATATGATCTCACCATCCTTTTCCGCAACGAAATCTATCTCTCTGCCTCCAGCCATAATTCCTGTCTTCACTTCATACCCCGATATTCTTAGATGATTGTATACAGCGTTCTCCATGAGTCCTGATATGTCGTGGGGCCTGAATCCGACAATGGAATTTCTTATGCCGAGGTCTTCGAAAAAATATTTCTCTCCTATTTCAAAGAATCGCTTTCCTTCAATTTCCCATCTTCTTGACTTATTGACGATGAATGCTTCCTCGATATATCCCGCATATGCCATCACACTCCCGACACTCGATGATACACGTTGTGATTTCAAATAGTCGGCAATCTTCTTTGCTGTGAAGAGCTGTCCAATATTGTCAGCCATGAAAAGCAGCAGACGTTGAAGGAAGTCGTTGTTGCGTAATGAATGTCGACTTACGATATCGCGGTATACAACCGCATCTGTGACACCGGAGATATATTCGTTCCAAGTGCTTCGCAGAGGTAGATTGACAAGATACGGAAGGCCTCCATACCTTAGGTATTCATTCATGGCCACATCCGAATCATTCATCTTATGGAAATTCAGGAATTCAGGATAAGAGAGGGGATGCACCTGCACCTCTATTCTTCTTCCGGCAAGCTTGGTTGATATTTCCGACGACAGCATTTTCGAGTTGCTGCCCGTAACATAGATATCGTTGGAAGGATTGAGGTTGAGCGACCGTATGACTTTATCAAAATCTTCAACTTCCTGCACCTCATCTATTAAGATATAGTTCCTGCACCCTTCTTTTATGCGGCCGGTGATTTCATCATGCAGCGACTTGGCGTCCGTGATATGCGAGAAAGCAAAATCTTCCAGATCAATGGCTATGATATTGGCAGTGAGGTCTGTCTCACGTATATGCTGCACCACACTTTTAAGTATATAGCTTTTGCCCACACGCCGTTGGCCGGTAAGAACTTTAATGATATTCTTCCCCACATAGGGCAATAGCCTATGACTTGAACTGAAAAAAGTTGACACTTTTGAGAGGCCCAAATCAAAAAGTAT
>CAMWMK010000069.1 GCA_947175295.1 uncultured Porphyromonadaceae bacterium | reverse complement strand
TCGCCGCCATGAACATCACCGACGACTATGCGTCGGTAGTCGACGTGGAGGCACGCGAAGTTTGATTAGAGTTATAATGCCTGATTTAGGCTTTTGAAGTAAAATAGAAAAAGGAGCGAATCTTTCGGGATTCGCTCCTTTTTTTCTTTTGGGAACATCAGACTGCGTCTTCAGCACTGTGTGGACGCAGGGATTATTTCTCCATCTTGCGGAGGAAGCACTCGAGGGTGTTGACCATGAGGCAGGCGCGGGTCATTGGGCCGAGGCCGCCGGGCACCGGCGTGATTACCGAGGCCACTTCCTTCACCGCGTCGAAATCCACGTCGCCGCAGAGCTTGCCGGTCTCGGGATTGCGGTTGACGCCGACATCCATCACGGCGGCTCCTGGTTTCACCATATCGGCAGTGACGAATTTGGGTTTGCCGATGGCCACTACGAGGATATCGGCCTGGCGTGTCACTTCAGCGAGATTTTTCGTGCGGCTGTGGGCCATCGTCACTGTGGCGTTATGGTCAAGCAGAAGCTTGGAGGCTGGAAGGCCTACGATGTTGCTGCGTCCGATCACTACGGCGCGCTTTCCTTCGATTTCCACTCCGGCTTCCTCAAGCATCATGATGATGCCCTGCGGCGTGCAGGGGAGTAGACAGGGTTGTTTCTGCCAGAGAGCCGCTACATTGAGGGGATGGAAGCCGTCTACGTCCTTCTCCTTGCTGATGGCTTCGATCACTTTCGCCTCGCTGATATGCTTCGGCAGCGGCAGCTGCACGAGGAGTCCGTCTACGCTGTCGTCGGCATTGAGCTCCGCTATTTTTGCGAGAAGCTCTTCCTCGCTTACTGTGTCGGGATATTTCAGGGTAGTGTTCTTGAATCCTACTTCTCCGCAGTCGCGGGCTTTTCCCGTGACGTATGACACGCTGCCGGGATCCTCGCCGACGAGAATTACGACGAGGTGGGGCACTCGCCCGTATTTCGCCTCGCATTCCTTTACTCTTTCCGCCACACCTTGCTTCACTTTCTTTGCAAGTGCGGTTCCGCTTACTATTTCGGCCATATCTTATCTATTGGTATTGTTAAGTTTTCAATGCAAAATTAATGATTTTTTCTGTAATGAGCAAAAAGAAGGCCAAGAGAAAAGGTCATAAGCCCCGTGGCTGCGCAGCCACGGGGAGAAGCGTTTATTGGGGAAAGCTATTGAGATACCACTTGTCGTTGACTTTTACAAGTTCTACCGTAACATCGCGTCCTTTCGAGCAGTCATATACCACTCTGAGTTCATTGGTGAATTTGTTGGGGTCGTAGCCGTAAGGGTCTTTCATCCTTTTCAGGGTATAGTCTTCAAACTTCGGTCTATCTTCTTTGGAGGAGGCTTTTGCTATTCCTCTGGCTTTCATGTCTTCGAGCATGTCTTTGAACTGCTTGAACCCTTCTGCTTTCTCCTTGTCGGCAGGATCCAGCAGTGTCGCCATGCCGTCGATGTCTTCATCTGCATAGTATTTAAGGGCGGCTTCGGCTACGCTTTCAGGGTCTTTGTGGTCGGGGCCTCCGCATGAAGCCATGATGAAAATCGCCAAAAGAGGGAGCATGGCCCTCATGATGTGTCGTAATGTCATGATGTATCGGATGTTTAGAATATCAATATATGGATTGCAGCTGCGTGAACCTTCTGCGGCCGACCTCTATGTATGGAACGCCGAAGCAGTCGACCATGATGATTTCAAACGGTGTGTCAAGAGCTGTGGCGTCGTTGATGTCACCCTTATCCCAGTCATCACTGTTCATGAATCTATGGGTCACGTTGAGGCGTATGCCGTCAAGATCGCCGATGTAGAATGATTCCTGTGCAGGCGTTCCGTTGGTGAAGACTCGACTGAAATACACCGCTACCTTGCCGTCGTCCATTTTCCTGAAGGAATATGCCTCCGTACGGTCGTGATGGCCACGAAGGTCTTCAAGGCTCTGAGTGTATTTGCTGTCGAGAAATTCGGGAGAGAGCTTACTGCGTGTAAAAGTGACACGGTCTGACGGTATCCATGCCAGATGTCCATCAGGAAGGCGGAGTGCGAATTTCTGACCGGTATCGTCAGCCTCCATTATAGGGAAGAATTGATTCGATCCTAAAGTGTCGGTGATTTCCGTCATGGTTTCATCATACATGTATGTGCGGGCGATGTTAGGAGCGGTTGTGGCGAGGTCGTAGTGAGAGTAGGCCGGTATGGTAATGGTGTCGGAGCCTTCGGTAAGATTCAGCACCAAAGAGAGGTCTAAGGTCTCCGGATTTCTCGTCAGTGTACCTTGTCCTATGTCGGGGATAACGAAGCTCAGGGAGTTATCGTCTTGTTTCTGATAAGGAACCGAGAATCTGATTCCGTCCATCTCCTCAAGGATATATGAGATGGTGTCGTGGCTTAGGCCAAGCATATAGTTCTGCATGTTGTCAGACCATAGTCCGATCATGGGTGGTGTCTCGGCGCCGTCTCCGGAGCCACCTTTACCGCAGCCGCCGACACCTATCAGGGTGCCGAGCAAGAGGGCAAGAGTTTTGGTTTTTTTCATTGTCATAAAACGTTAGATGGTGAATAAGCTTTGTTCAACTGTGCAAAGGTAAGCAAAAAAAATCCAAATACAAAAGAAAAAAATTAAAATTATCTATTTAACAAAATTTAACAATCGGGGGGGGTAATTTGAAAAATTTGTATTAACTTTGCGAAATCATTGCAGCATTTGTTTTGATATTTTTGAAATGTATGCCAGGAGTGAAATTCAATTTTAAACCAATATAAACGATAATGAGAACATCAATCAAAATCATGGCGATGATGCTGAGCATGATCGCAGTCGCATTCGGAACGACATCATGCGGCGAAGAAGACAATGATCCGCTTGACGTAAAATCGGTCAATGCTGAGTATTCACTCGAATTGAGCCAGTTGTGGTTTGATTTTTATGACATAGATGTGACTTACTATGATCAGGCTGGCAAAGAGAATACTGTAAGAGTGACTGAAAAATGGAGTTATGGTTTCAGTGTGAAGCCTAAAGACGCACCACGTAATTATAAGTTCACTGTCGTGGCGACACCTAAAAAGGTACACCCGGAAATCAACGGATCCCAGTATGTCTTATCAGAAAACATAGTGGGTGAATTCTATGGCATACGCTATGATGGAAGCACTTATAAGGAGTTATGGTCGGATCTTTCTCCTTATACAGTGACTGAGGTGGATGTGCTTACATTCAGTTCAGCCCAGTTTAAGGATTATTTGGATGGTGGCTCCCGCAAACTCATGGATTTCACCAAAACGTTTGACGGTAAATATTGACACCGCAGTTGATCTATTGGCAATCATGAAGCAGGTATAGGAAATTATGATTCAACTTTCATAAGCTTAAGTCGAGGGTTATTTGGGAATATATATGGAAACTGATATGTGTATGATAAAGAAAAGTCTTTTCTTATTGGGCCTGACTGTTGCTATGCCGGCAGTCAGCGTCTATGCCGACCCCGTATTGATCGACGGTATCTATTATGAGTTGGCATCCGGTATTGCAGTCGTGACAAACAACGGTGACCCTTATTCAAGCTATAGGGAGCCATATGTGGAAATACCTGCCATTGTTGAATATGGCGGAAATCCATATGTGGTAGAGGAGATCGGAGCAGGAGCATTCAGTATGAGTGAAATATGGGGTGTCGTGCTTCCGCCAACGATAAGGACCATAGGGGATGAAGCTTTCCGTAATTGTAGACGGCTCGACTATCTCTCCCTGCCTGAAAGCCTGGCGATGATAGGCAGCTATGCTTTCGAATGGTGTGAAAATCTTTCCTTTGAGGCTCTTCCTCCCGACGTACGTATGATTGGCGAGAATGCATTTGCCGGATGTCGCCTGCCGGAGACGCTGACGATACCGGGGAGTCTGACGGATATTATGCCGGGAGCTTTTTACGGAACGACGGTGAAGGCATTTGAAGTAAATCCTTACAACAGCAGTTATTCTGCCCTTGATGGAATCCTGTGTTCGAAAGACGGAAAGATACTTGTAATGATGCCTCCTGCCACAGACTTGGAGTCCTATACCGTGGATTCAGGTTTCAATGAAATCGGAGCCTATGCTTTCGCCGGATGTAGCCTGAAAAAAATAGTTGTTCCGGACAACGTCACAGCCATCGGCAGCTATGCGTTTAAGGGGTGTGGCTCCCTCACTGACATATCATTGCCGTCGACGATAAAGGAGTTCGCACCATATATGCTTTCCTCATGCAGGTCGCTTAAATCGCTTACCATTCCTGAGGGAGTGACCGGGCTGGGACAGTATTCCCTCAGCTGGTGCGATTCTCTTTCCGAAGTGAAGTTTCCTTCTTCATTGAGGAGACTCGAATGGTGTGCATTCTATCGGACCGATGGGCTTGTGGATGTAGTGCTTCCCGATGGACTTGAATATCTTGGCAGCTCATCTTTTTCACAGTGCTATAATCTTGAATCCGTATCTATTCCCGCTTCCGTACGAGATATTCCGTACTCGCCGTTCAGTGGATGCGATAAACTGCGCAGGATATCTGTGGATCCGGCTAATGAGAATTATATATCCCTTTGGAACTGGTTGTATTCAAAAGATTTGGCGAGGCTCTATCAGGTGACTCCCGTGAGTAGGTTTGCGACTGTAGCGGAAGGCACTAAAGAAATTATGGAGATGGCCGGATGGGGATGTAAGAAACTGACAATCCTTAATCTGCCTTCCACGTTGGAGACAGTGCGTGATCTGGCGTTTGCATTTTGCGACAGTCTGACTACAGTGAGGATAGATGCTGTGGTTCCTCCCCGATTCAGTTCCGACAGATGTTTCAATGGAGTAGCAAATAGAGATGACTGTACGCTGTATGTGCCAGTAGGATGTAAGGAAGCATATATGAACTCCCAGTGGAATGTTTTTGTGAATATAGAGGAGCAAAATGGTAGTTCTACATTCCTTCCTTCTGAAGTGTATCTGACAGGCAGTTTCAACAATTGGACCGCTCCGCTCTACGATAAGGATTCGGAATATGTGCTTAGACGCGAAGCCTCTGATCCTGTGCTCTATGCCGGAAGATTTGATTTCCCCGCAGGTAAGATAGTTTTCAAGGTTTTCGAACGTCCTACTGATTGGAGCGACAGTCTCGGTTTCTGGGGTGCCAATGGAGACATGACGCACGCTAATGGAAGCTATACGATGAGCCTTGGGGCCGGCTCGGACTACGGCGACATAATCATCAGCGACTGGCCTGGAGGAAAAGCGCAGATAGAACTTGACATACGGACCCAGAAGCTGACCGTCACGCCGCTTGCTGACTCTGCCGTGGCCGAGTTTGTTGAGACCGATAAGATAATATCGGGAGCGAAGTATGTGATAGCTTATGGCGATCGGGTAGCCCGACCTCTTCAGAGAAACTTACCCTATGGCTATCTGACAGCAATGGCAGCTGATTCTGTAGGCGAGAAGGTATGTCTCACTCTTGAGTCCAATGCATTTACGATTACAGAGCAGAATGGCTATTACACGATTAAGGGATCTGATGGGATGTACTACTATATGCAGGGTTCATACAATAACTTCAACCGTGCTGCTGAATTGCCGGCGGAAGGTGGCCTATGGAAGATCTCTTTTGATGAAAACGGAGATGTGAATATCGTCAATACGTATAACGACAAACTGTTTGTATACAGTATGGATTATCACAACTATGCGGCTTATTCCAACTTCTACAACGGCACAAACGTACTTCCCAGACTGTATGTTCTCGAGTCTGAAGTGTCGGCGGTAGAGGATATTGAGGTAGCGGATGATTCTGCAGAAGAGGCAGAGTATTACACCCTGCAGGGTGTTCGTGTGATGAATCCCGGAAAGGGTATCTACATTCGGCGTCAGGGCACTTCTTCAAGGAAAGTGCTGATAACTGAGTGACAATCGTACGCATTCTTTTATAACAATAATCTGTACAGTAGTTTTTATTCATATACGGACGCTGCTCAAATCAGAGCAGCGTCTTTTTTATGGCCAAAGTTGATACCGGAAAATGGCCAATATTGATATCGCATATGGATTAAATATTGTATTATAGTTATTTCCCGATTTGGAACCTTGCGAGATTAAGACCATGGTCTGGAGTTGGGCGTTGGATATGGAGTTTTATACAGTGAGGACGCGAACAGAAGTGGGGGCGGGGGCGTTTTAATCTTGATATTTATTGTGAAATCTAATATTAAAATCATATATGCTTGGATATATATCTATCGGGGTGTTTATCGACGGCGGCTACTACGCTAAGGTTAACCGCGCCCTTAAGAAGTCGGAGAACTCAATCATCCGCGTGAAGTCACTCTTCGACTTCATTACGTTCCGTCTTGCCATGGAGGAAGACGTTGACCAGTCAGACTGCCAGATTACGGAAGCCCACTATTTCCGTGGCCGCTACCGCGTGAAGGAGGCCTATGATAAGAAGCTTCTCTACAACGAAAGGAAATTCGAGGATTCGCTAATCGAGAACGATGTGGTGTTTCACTACAAGCATCTTCGTGAAGTGGAAAAAGACGGAGTGGTGCAGGTGGTGGAAAAGGGTGTCGACGTATGGTTTGCGCTTGAAGCGTATGAATTGGCTACATTCCGCAAGTTCGACTATGTGGTGCTCATCACCGGCGATGCCGACCATGAAATGCTCGTAAGGAAGCTGAAGGCGTTGAAGATAAAGACGGTGCTTCTGACATGGAATCTGACCGATGTCGATGCCACATCGCCGCTTCTTAAGGAAGAGGCGGGTCATCACTGGGAACTTTCGCATATAGTCTACGACCATCCGGATCTGCAGCATATGCTTCTCTATAAGCTAAAGGAACCGGCGGCCAACTTGGGGACAGAGTTTTAGTCTCCCTCGGAGAGCCAGCCAAAACAATAGGGTATATGTAAATTTTTAGGGCCTCCCGTCTGGGAGGCCCTCCTCATATCAGATTAGTTAAATTGAATTATTTCTATCTTTATGGTTTTGGGATTGCGGCGGAGTATATCAGATTTCAAATATCGATTTTGAAATAAATCGTAAAAGGTTAGCAAAAGATTGTTTCAGGCGTTTCAGGTATAATGTTTAGGTATTTGTATTATGGCCTCCGCCGCTAAGTGGCCTTCACAGGTCAGGTCCCATTAATTTCATGTATTAGGTTCGAATGTATTACGATATGCTTTTCCAATCCATCCATGTCGTAAGACTAATCCTAAGAAACCGCTCTCGATTTCGATTACAAAGTTAATACAAATTTCTGAACTATCCAAATATCTTTTTAACATTCAAATTAAGAAACGATTTCAAAAAGCTACAAAAATATTAAATATTTTTATTGAATATGTCAAAATGATACTTTTTAATCTTGTTTCACAATTATTTCATAAATATTGCAGATAGTTGCATTGTTGTTTCATGTTAAGAAACATATTTTTAATATGAAAAAAAATCACGAGTCTTATGCGCAGCGGGTGCCAAAGAGGGTGTGATACGGAGATAAGAACAAAAAATGCGGCCGACGTATCCATACGTCGGCCGCATAGGTCTTATGAAAAAGGATGTTATTCCTGATTAGGGTTGATATAGGAAACGCTTGATGCTGCGCTTCGGGGTCTTTTCGAATTCCTTATCGAAGACGCGTATCTCTGATATTTTAGAGTAGGCCGGAAGCATGGGATTGAGTTTCTTAAGATCTTCATCCATTACGTTATCTACTTCTTTACCGTCTTTCTTTATGGAGTCGAAGTCGGGGTAGACCAAGGCTACGAGTTTGCCGTGGTCGTCGATTACGACCGATTCCACTACGTAGGGAAGATTGTTGAGCTTCTGCTCGATTTCCTCAGGATATATGTTCTGTCCGGAAGGACCGAGGATCATGGTCTTCGAGCGTCCCATGATACGTATGTTGCCTTCGCGGTCACACGTCACGAGGTCGCCCGTATTCATCCATCCGTCGGGAAGCATCACTTCCTTCGTAGCCTCCTCATTCTTGTAGTAGCCCTTCATCACGTTGTCGCCGCGTACCCACAGATTGCCCGGCACTGTCTCCGGATCCGGAGAATCGATTCGGGCTTCCATCCGCTCCACTATCTTGCCCACTGTGCCGGGCTTTTCCTTGTCGGGTGTCTCATAGGTGATGAGCGGTCCGCATTCCGTCATGCCGTAGCCAACGGTAACGGGAAATTTTATCTTCATTAGGAATTCGTTGACATCCGCATTAAGGGCGGCGCCCCCAATGATCACCTGTCTTACCTCACCTCCCAGCGCCTTTACGAGCTGGTCCTTGATCTTACGGTAGATGATGCCGTTGATAAATGGAATCTTAAGCAGGAACTTCATCTTCGGCTCGTTGATGACCGGGAATACCTTTGTCTTAACGATCTTCTCAAGCACGAGGGGGACGGTAATGATCAGTTTCGGTTTGACATCGGAGAAGGCGGCGAGTAGTATCGCAGGCGACGGAGTGCGTCCCAGGAATGTGCAGTGGCACCCCTTCGCAAACGGATGGAGCATTTCTATTACCATTCCGTAGAGGTGGGCGAGCGGCAGCATGTTGAGCACTCCGTCGCCTGGAAGCAGGAATGTGAGATATTCCATGGCAAAGCGTATGTTGCTCCATATGGAGCGGTAGGGTAGCATTACGCCTTTGCTCATACCTGTGGATCCCGACGTATAGTTGATGACGGCCAGGTCGTCAGGTCTGTCCTTGTACCAATGGATGTCTTTTGTAGTGAATCCATGGGGATACTTGTCGCTGAAAAAGCGGTCGATCTTATCGTGGGCGGTGGTAAGTGTCTCCGACTTTGAGTAGGGCATGCCAAACTCACTGATGAAGATCACCCCTTCCAGAGAAGGAAATTCGAGGGTCGTGAGATTCTTCCAGATGGCTTCGTCGGTAAAGAGAAGCTTGGCATCGGAATGATTGACGAGATGATGGATCGTTTCCGGCTTGAATTCATGCAGTATAGGCACTGCTACCGCTCCATAGGCAAGACACGCTATAAATGCTGTGGCCCACTTGGCAGAGTTCTTGCCGCAGATAGCCACCTTATCTCCCTGCTTCATGCCGGCTGCCTCGAAAAGGATATGGAGTTTGGCTATCATCTCCGCTACCTGGGAGAAGGAATAGGTAGAGCCTTTGTAGTCCGAGAGGGAAGGCCGCTCCCAGTTGCGGCATACGGAAGCCTCAAGTATGGCATTCAGAGATTGAGGGATGTTTCTGAAATATTGGTCGGTATCTGTCATCTCGACGGTGAATACCGCCTTGTCGTCTTTTTTCATAGTTGATAGATTATAGTGGTGGGGTTATATAAAATTCGATATTACAGTAGGTGCACAGAAGCGAGGTTTCTGTGCATTCTTATATATAGAACAAAAATAAGGCCCGCTTGTTTGCGGGCCTTATCATATATGTATGGTTTTTAAATCAGTCCTGGTTGAGGTTTACGCGCTTGAAGTCTACTACGACGCAACCCTTCACCTCGCCGTTGAGGTACTGGCCTACTGTGAGCTTGGCATCGCGGTGGTATTCCTGCTCCATAAGGCAGTTCTCCTTGAAGAACTTGTTGAGGCGGCCGTTGGCGATGTTCTGGATCATTGCTTCGGGGAGGTTGGCGGCTTTTTCTGCGCCTACCTTAGCTGCGATCTCAGCTGCCTTGTCGGCCTCTTCGCGAGTGAGCCAACCCTTTGCGATGTTGCTTTCCACATGGTCGGCGCTGTCGACGAGGTTGGGGTTGATGCCGGCCTTGCGGATAGCGGCCTCAACAGCCTTCTTCACCTGCTCTTCCTTAGTCTTCTCGATAGCTACGTTGAGCTCGCTTTCCACTACGTGTGCGTCTACGTGGTCGCGGTCGATGGCGAGGGGGTTCATTGCGGCGATCTGCATGCAGATCTCGCGGCCGATGGCGTTGTCTACGCCGGCTTCGCTGAGGCCGACGATAGTGGCGAGCTTATTGCCGAGGTGCTCATAGGCTGCTACGGAGGGAGCCTCTACGCATTCGTAAGCGCCGAGTTCCATCTTCTCGCCGGTCTTGCCGATCTCGTCTGTGACGAGTTCTGCTACGGTGCGGCCTTCGAGGGGGAGGGCCTTCACTTCGTCGAGGGTCTTGGCGCCTGCTTCTACGGCTGCGTCAAGGATCTTCTTTGTGAGGGCGCGGAAAGACTCGTTCTTTGCTACGAAGTCAGTCTCGCACTTGAGGGCTACGATAGCAGCGAAGCCTTCCTTAGTGCCAGCGAGAACGCAGCCTTCAGCAGCTTCGCGGTCTTCACGCTTAGCGGCTACAGCCTGACCTTTCTTGCGGATGATTTCGATGGAAGCCTCGATGTCGCCGCCTGTTTCGGCGAGGGCGTTCTTGCAGTCCATCATGCCTGCGCCTGTAAGGGTACGCAGTTTTTTGATATCTTCTATAGATACTGCCATTGTTGTAATGGTTAAGAAGTTTAAGTGTTAAGATGTATGAAAGCCTAAGGGTCCGAAGACCCGTAAGCGTAGGTCTTACTCAGCTGCGGGAGCCTCTGCCTCAGCTGCGGGAGCCTCGGCGGGAGCTTCAGCACCGCGGTCGCTGCGGCGAACGCGACGACGCTTTCCAGCGTTTTCAGCGCCATCCTCCTTGTCTTCAGCGTCAGCCTTTTCGATGCTGCGCTCCTGAAGACCCTCTGCCATAGCGGAGCAGACTGCGTCGAGCACGATCTCGATGGAGCGTGAAGCGTCATCATTGGCGGGGATCACGTAGTCTACATTGCTGGGATCGGAGTTGGTGTCGACCATAGCGAATACGGGGATACCGAGGCGGTTGGCCTCTGCTACGGCGATGTGCTCCTTCATTACGTCTACTACGAAGAGTGCGCTCGGGAGGCGGCCGAGGTCAGCGATTGAGCCGAGGTTCTTCTCGAGCTTGGCGCGCTGGCGTGTAATCTGGAGTTTCTCGCGCTTGCTGAGGTTGTCGAAAGTGCCGTCTTTCTCCATCTTGTCGATGGTGGTCATTTTCTTCACAGCCTTGCGGATGGTGGGGAAGTTGGTGAGCATACCGCCCGGCCAGCGCTCGATCACGTAGGGCATGCCGATGGCGCCTGCCTTTTCAGCGATAGCTTCCTTAGCCTGCTTCTTAGTGGCTACGAAGAGCACTTTCTTGCCGCTCTTGGCGATCTGCTTGAGGGCTGCTGCAGCCTCGTCGATCTTGGCTGCGGTCTTATAGAGGTCGATGATGTGGATTCCGTTGCGCTCCATGAAGATATACGGCTCCATAGCCGGGTTCCATTTGCGCTTGAGGTGGCCGAAGTGGCATCCTGCTTCCAGGAGTTGTTCGAATGATGGTGTTGCCATTTTCTTAGTCTTTTTTTGTTTACTTTCTTTTTATGGATTTAATCCCAATCATCCGGTAGGCCTCGGCTCTTAGGCTCCGGGCATCCGGATGATTTAGATACTAAACTCTATGCTGCAGTTCGTAGGCGTAGGAGATGATTAACGCTTGGAGAACTGGAAGCGCTTGCGTGCCTTGGGCTGACCGGGCTTCTTACGCTCTACGGCGCGGGGGTCGCGGGTCATGAAGCCTTCAGCGCGGAGAGCTGCTTTGTCTTCGGGGTTGATCTTGACGAGGGCGCGTGCGATGGCGAGGCGGAGAGCCTCTGCCTGGCCTTTATAGCCGCCGCCATCGAGATGTGCGTAGATATCGTATTTCTCTTCGCAGTCGAGAGTCTTGAGCGGCTGCTTTACGACATACTGAAGGATCGAAGAGGGGAAGTATACGTCAAGAGGACGCTTGTCGATTGTGATCTGACCAGTACCTTCGGTGAGGTAAACGCGGGCTACGGCTGCTTTGCGACGGCCCAGTGCATTGATTTTTTCCATCTTCGTTTATTTCAGTTTGTTGATATCGATTACTTCCGGATTAACTGCCTCGTGGGGATGTTCGCTGCCGTTGTAGACATAAAGGTTGCGGAGCTGAGCTGCGCCGAGCTTTGTCTTGGGGAGCATGCCTTTGAGCACCTTGATGTAGAGGGGGTGCTTGCCGGCCTTGATGGTCTTCTTGAACGACTTGTTCATAAGGTCGCGCGGAGTGTATGCGCGCTGGCCACCGGGATAGCCCGTGTAGCGGAGATATTCGTGCTTGTCCATCTTGAGGCCGGTCATGATGACTTTGTCGGCGTTGATGATGATCACGTTGTCGCCGCAGTCCATGTTGGGCGTGAAGTCGGGCTTGTATTTGCCGCGAAGGATTTTTGCTACTTTAGAGCAAAGGCGACCGAGCACCTGGTCTGTGGCGTCGATTACGACCCACTTCTTGTTGATTGTTTCCGGAGTGGCGGAAAGTGTCTTATAACTTAAAGAATCCACTTTTGTTTGTTTTATTTGATTTTTAAATTCCTGTTTTTGAACGTCTTCCGCGGTCTAAGCCTCCGCTTCGGTCCGTTCTGTCCCACTGCTTCGGGAGTAAGGAAGATCGGCCAAAATCCCTTTTCTTCCGTAGCTTGCAATGAGATCTGGATAAAATCGGCTCGCAAAATTAATAATTTTTTCTGACATAGCAAAATGTTTTTAAGTTTTTTAGTTGTAAAGTCGGGGAGTTTTTGATCCGGTGGCTGTATGAAGGCGAAAAAAAAGGAGAATCCGGTGGGGATTCTCCTTTCGATATGGAGATATGATCTAAGATCAGCCTTTCTTCTCTGCCTTTGCGAGCTGCTCCTTGAGGGCCTGAAGCGCGCCGAGGTCGCCGAGTGTAGTCTTCTCGATTACGGGAGCCTCTACGCGGTCTTCCTCCTGGCGGCGGGCGTTGCGCTCTGCGCGTTCTGCGCGGTTGGCGTTGCGCTCTGCACGCTGTGCGGCGCGGGTTGCGTCTTCAGCGATGCGGCTGTGGCTGAGGATGATGCGCTTGCTGTCCTTGTTGAACTCGATCACCTTGAAGTTGAGCTTTTCGCCGAGCTTAGCCTGGCTGCCGTCTTCCTTCACGAGGTGCTTCGGAGTGGCGAAACCTTCCACGCCGCCTTCGAGAGTGATGACAGCGCCCTTATCCATAACTTCGGATACGGTGCCTTCGTGGATGCTGCCTACTGTGAAGCGGCCTTCGAATTCCTCCCAGGGGTTAGACTCGAGCTGCTTGTGGCCGAGGCTGAGGCGACGGTTGTCCTTGTCGATTTCAAGCACCTGGACTTCGATCTCGCTGCCTACGGAAGTGAACTCGCTGGGATGCTTCACCTTCTTTGTCCAGCTGAGGTCGGAGATGTGGATGAGGCCGTCTACGCCCTCTTCGATCTCAACGAATACGC
This sequence comes from uncultured Porphyromonadaceae bacterium, assembly GCA_947175295.1. Lineage (GTDB taxonomy): Bacteria > Bacteroidota > Bacteroidia > Bacteroidales > Muribaculaceae > Lepagella. The sequence goes on along the minus strand of CAMWMK010000069.1, from coordinate 4,471 downwards.
CGAAGTTGGTGAAGTTGCGCACCTTTGCAGTGTGGCGGCTGCCGATGGCATACTTGGTCTCGATGTTCTCCCAGGGGTCGTTCTTGAGCTGCTTGATGCCGAGGCTCATCTTGCGGTCTTCGCGGTCGAGGGTGAGGATCACGGCTTCGATTTCGTCGCCAACCTTGAGGAAGTCCTGAGCGCTGCGGAGGTGCTGGCTCCAGCTCATCTCGCTTACGTGGATGAGGCCTTCTACGCCGGGCTGTACCTCAACGAACGCACCGTAGTCTGCCATGACTACTACGCGGCCCTTGATGTGGTCGCCCACCTTGAGGTTGGAGTCGAGGTTGTCCCAGGGATGGGGCATGAGCTGCTTGAGGCCGAGGGCGATGCGCTTCTTCTCGTCGTCGAAGTCAAGGATAACGACCTTGATGTCCTGGTCGAGCTTAACGACTTCGTGGGGATCGCTTACGCGGCCCCAGCTGAGGTCGGTGATGTGTACGAGGCCGTCAACACCGCCGAGGTCGATGAATACGCCATAGTTGGTGATGTTCTTGACCTTGCCTTCGAGCACCTGGCCTTTCTCGAGCTTGGAGATGATCTCCTTCTTCTGAGCCTCGAGTTCGGCTTCGATGAGTGCCTTGTGGCTGACTACCACGTTCTTGTATTCCTGATTGATCTTGACTACCTTGAATTCCATTGTCTTGTCGACGAATACATCGTAGTCGCGGATGGGACGAACGTCGATCTGGCTGCCGGGGAGGAATGCCTCGATGCCGAATACGTCGACGATCATACCGCCCTTAGTGCGGCTCTTGACGTAGCCCTTGATGATTTCGTCGTTTTCGAGAGCCTGGTTCACGCGATCCCAGCTGCGGGTCTGGCAGGCTTTCTTGTGGGAGAGGCGAAGCTGGCCGTTCTTATCCTCGAGAGTCTCGATGAATACCTCTACTTCGTCGCCTTCCTTAAGGTCGGGGTTGTAGCGGAATTCGCTTACGGGGATGATTGCGTCGCTCTTCATGCCGATGTCAACGCGCACTTCACGCTTTGAGATCGACTTCACGGTGCCGGTCACTACTTCGTTGTCTTTTGCTGTCTTGAGAGTCTCGTCGTAGGTCTTCTCTACTTCCTCGCGGCTCTTCGCGCCAGCGGTGGTGCCTTTTTCGTAGGCTTCCCAATCGAAATCTTCGATCGGGGTCTGAACATTAAGTTCGCTCATTAAAAAAGTTAGTTAATAGGGTTAAAAAATCTCTGTCTGTGGGCGGATGCCGCTGAGAGTTCCTGTAGTTTCCTTTCAGACCTGCAGGCCCTTTCTCGGGCACGCCTTTCCCAAAGATGGCGCAAAATTAATACAAAAATTCCAAACTGCCAAATAATTATGGATAATTTAGATATATTCAGGGCCCGATTCCAGCGAAATCGGGCCCTTTGGATATTTTTAGATGCTTTCCGGCGCTTTTATTTTGTGCTGTCGAGATTTACGAGCTTATAGTTCTGTGTGCCGAGGCCGATCTGTTCGCCATAGTCGAGGGTGTGCATGCCGTGGCGCGAGTCGATGCGTTCGATGAGGTGGATCTTGCCGTGGTCGTCGGAATTGCGTACGAGGTCGGTGCATGCTTTGTCGAGCGCGATGGGATCGAGCGAGGCGAGGATTCCGATATCGCCCATCTGCGGGTCGGCCGGGTGGGAGTCGCAGTCGCAGTCTACCGAAAGGTTGTTGGCTACGCTTATATATATTATGTTGTCGCCAGCGTGGTCGGCTACCGATTTGGCCGCTTCGGCCATCGACTCGAGGAAGTCGTCCTGATTGGCCGCTTTCCAGCCGTTTTCGCGGGTTTCCGTAGCCCCGGCGCTGTGGATATACATCTTGCCGTTGCCCGAAGCGATGCCGATCGACATGTTTTTCACGGCTCCTCCGAATCCTCCCATGGCGTGCCCCTTGAAGTGGCTCAGGATTACGGTGAAGTCATATTCGGGGTAGTTCTTGCCTACGATGTCGTATTTGAGGTGCTTGCCGTCTTTGAGCGGAAGCTTCACTTCGCCGTCGGCATCCATTATGTCTACGGGGGCGATGGCTGTGAAGCCATGGTCGGCGGCAGCCTTCCGGTGGTCGTCGGCTGAGTAGCGTTTGCCCTGATAGGCTGTGTTGCACTCCACTATGGTTCCGTCTACAAGTTTTACAAACGGTTCGATGAGCTGTGGGTTAAGGAAATTGTGGCCTCCGGGTTCGCCGGTGGAGATCTTCACGGCCACTTTCCCTTTGGCCTCTCTGCCGAGGGCCTTATAGATGTCTACAAGTGCTTCCGGGGTTATTTCAGTAGTCATATAGACTGTAGCCGGTGTGCTTTCGGCGGAAGGCTCAGAGGCTTCCGCGGCATTGGTCTTGGCGCATCCTGCGAAGGCTACGCAGGCTGCGGCGATGGAAAGAAGGAAATGTCGATGATTCATTGATGCAATGATAATGTTTTTATTGAATTTGATGCAAAATTAAGTATTTTATGCTGTTTGTCCAATATAAAAAGTGTTAAAATCAGTTCATTGCTTCAAGGCTTTCCTAAGCAGAGTGTCGTCTTCATGGATGCTGTAATGAGTCTTGATTATATTTCCTTCCTTGTCGATGAGCACTCCGAAAGGGATGGCGGAGAAGTTAAGGAGTCCGCTTAAGCGTTGCCAGTCATCGCGGCTTACGAATATATGCTCACCCTTTATATCCTCTTTACTGAGCCATTTCCTGCATGCCTCCATTCCATCGTCGGCATTGGCTATGTAGAGAGTCTTAAACGGTTGGTCGGCCATATTCTTAAGAATGGACTTCTGCTTGATCATCGCCGCCCTGCATGGGCCGCATCCAATGCCCCAGAAATCAAGAAACAAGACATTTCCCTTGTATGGCTCGATTATCCTGGAGAGGATATCGCCTTCGGGGGTGTCTGGAATCACTCTGGATGAGCTGTCGTCGCCATCAAGGCGATTCTCAAAGATTAATACGTCTTTCACGAAACCGTTGTGTTCCTTCATGAGGATTTCATTCAGAGCGTCATATTCATTATGCCTTATTGCATTGGCCACGAGAAGATTGTTTCGCTTCAGTGTCGCTGCTGAGGGTTCGTCGGTAGTATGCATGTTGTCGATAAGCGACATTGTCCGCACTAACTGGGCTACGAAGCAGTTGCCCAATCCTATCGAGTCAAGACGATTCAAGTCGGTTTCATATAGGTATGTGGGATTATCCGAAGGGACATAGACCGTTGTCTCCCCGGCTGGCGCCTTGCCTTCGGCAGCCATGGCGGTAGGGTGGAATTGTGGGTTGAAGGTCCATCTGTTTGGTAGTATCCAGCCGTTGCATATAAGGAGCGGATTATTATAGATCAAATCCTTATGTCTTAGCCATGGTCTGATGAAGATATTATCGTCAAGTCTTTCGCCTTCCTTGAAGGATAATGTGCCGTCGACGATTTCATTGCGCGGGCCTTTGGCGAGTGTGAAATCCAACTGGATGTCTTCGATGGCGCCGCATATAGAGCCAATGGCATATATGCTGAGCATATCTTTTGCAAACCCACTTACCGGAAGGTCTCCGATAAGCCCGGGAAGGTCGGTAATGACGGAATCGAGCAATTCCGCGAGTCGTTCGCTCCTTTTATATGTCTCGGCCTTCATCGAATCCGTATTCTCAACCTTATATCTTGAATATAGGGAGTGGAGGTTGTATCGCTTTGATAACAGGCTGTCGGAAAGCATATTGACGGCTACCGCGTCGTCAGCCTTACCTTCATATCCGAAATATTCAGGCACGAAGCCCTTGTCGGGATCAATTCTTTGGGCCATGCATGTAGAGATATTCAGGGTGTTGCCGGGCATCAGGAAAATTTCTTTGTGCGTGTCTCCGATAATAAGATAGTCAAACTGAGGATAGGCGAGTGGAATGTCGAGTTCGAAAGTCCCGTCAGGATTGATGTCTCCTACATTTATTTTCTCTTCAGCGGTGAAGTCGTCTTTGGTCCTCACGGAAAAGGTCTTCACTCCACATCGGGGGGAATAGTCATTGATCCTGCCGCGTATATGGGCGCATCCCTCCTTGTCGTAGAAACTGATGTCGGAATAGCGTTTCGGATCAAGACCGTTCCACTGCCCGTCAGTACTTTCGCTGCTTTGCAGTATATCGGTCAATGAAATGATATCGGGTCTGACGGGGTTTTCCTGTTGGTCAAGTGTGATGCCGTAGGTGCAGTTTCCGGCATCCGCCGGATCGGATTCCACCATGTCTACAATTCTGATGTCTGACGGCACCTTCTCAAATATCAGTACCCCTTCATGCTGCCCTGATTCGGGCATCCGGATTTTTTTGCCGGGCTCAATATTTTCAGTTCCAATCAGTTTATACTGTATGGTTGTGTCTTCGGGTTGCATAAGACGCGTCGATGGACTTACCTTTACCGGTTCTTTCCTAATTTAAGTGAAAGTCCCGTCTTCCACCTACATACCTTCTAAC
>CAMWMK010000068.1 GCA_947175295.1 uncultured Porphyromonadaceae bacterium | reverse complement strand
CTTGATCTGATTGAATACTTGAAAAAGACACGCATAAGAAAATACTAAAAAACACGGAATGTCCTTAATCTGATTTACAAATATATATATACCTTAAAGAATAGATACTGTGAAAAAAACGCACCCGGCTTCTTCTGAGGCCGGGTGCGTTTTTTTCATTATATTCCATCCGGTGTCCTTGTCTACAACTATTTAGGTAAAAATATTATAATTATTGCTAAAAAACCATGTTCATCTGACGTTTCTGCTCATTCAACATAACATTATATGGGAAACATATTGCCATTCCGGAAATGGGGTCGAATGTCCATATTTTTCGAAGTATGCGTTTTTAATCTACTCATTAAAAGCTATTAATTCAAAATAATTTTGTAATTTTGCAGTCTATAAAGACTCGAAATCATGCCCAGATATACAATAGAACAGCTTAAACAGATGTGTGAGTCGGAAGACCATGTTGAGTTCAAGAAAGGAGAACATGGTAATGTATCATACAACGGCGCAGGCAAAGACAAGCCCCAAGAGCGGCGCCGATGTATCCTCGGATATGTAGCAGCCCTCTGTAATGAAGGCGGTGGTCGCATTGTCATAGGTATGCATGACGCATATCCTCATAAAGTTGTCGGTACTAAGCAATCTCTGAATGCTATCGGGCAACTTGAGAGTGACATATATCGAGATATGGGCATACGACCCGATATATATGAACTTTATGAGGACAAGGAGACAAAAACCGGACGAGTATTGGTGATTGAAGTTCCTCCTCATCCCATAGGTAAAGTTTACAAATTCGAAGATGTTCCGCTGATGCGTGTTGGGGAAGAGTTGAAACCGATGGATGATAAGACATTTATCTCAATGATTCAAGAGCAGGAACCTGATTTTTCAGAACAGATTTGTGAGGATGTTTGTCTTGAGGATCTTGATAAAGAAGCCATTCGAATCATGAAAGAGAGGTATGCAGAGAAGCAAAAGAATCCAACTTTTGTTTCACTTCCTGATACTCAGGCATTAAGTGATTTAAAACTGATTGTTGACAACCGTATTACCAATGCAGCCGTTCTTTTGGTTGGAAAAGAGGAAATTATCGAGCGTATTTATCCACAATCCAAAGTAATGCTGGAATACCGCAATACGGAGAGTCAGATCCACTTCGATAGTAGAAAGTCTTACGGACAGCCGTTCTTCCTTTTGATTGATGAATTATGGGAAGAGATAAACCGACGAAACGGTTCTGTGCCAGTAAGAAAGGGTCCGTACATTTTTGATATCCCTTTCTTTAATGAAGATGTTATTCGAGAGATTGTGAACAATGCGTTCTCTCATCGAGACTATAGGTTTGGTAGCGAGATTATCATAAAACAGTATCCTTTGAAATTTACCATAATAAATGGTGGTGGGTTCCCCCACGGCGTTTCTGTGGACAACTTACTTACCACTCCAAGTACTCCCCGCAATAGATTACTTGCTGATGTGCTGTCTAAAACAGGTATCGTGGAACGTTCTGGTCAGGGTATTGATAAAATATTTCTATACACTTTATCCGAGGGAAAACCAGAACCAGATTATTCGCAGACAGACGATTTTAATGTGACTGCTACCTTATCTGCCTCAGTAAAAGATCCAGGCTTTGCTCTTTATGTTCAAGGTATACAGGATAGTTTGCCTGATGATAATAAACTTACCGTATTTGATGTTCTTGCATTGTGTGAGATACGAGATGGAGCGAAAAGGCCATCCGACAAGGAGATTGCATGGAAATTGGAAAAATTAGGATTTATAGAAAAGCATGGCAAGACCAACGCTCAATATTATATATTACCGAGAAAATACTATGAGTTAAGTGGAGATTTAGCTGGCTATTCATTGAAGACCGATTGGGATATTAATCAGATGTGGGCTGTGTTGTGTCCCTTTCTTCAGAAATATGGGAAAGCAAAACGCGGCGAGATAAATAAATTGTTAGGCTCACATATATCAGATAAACAGTTCCGAAATTTTATTGATGAATTGAAAGCAAAAGGATTTATTCGAACAGAAGGAGAAAGAGGTCAGATGACTTACTCTTTAGGTGATAATTACACTACTCGAAATGCTCTTATAAATAAAGCACTTGAAATTGGTCTTAATGAACTTCATAATAAAGGAGAGATATGAATTCTAAGGGCGAATAAAAGGGCGAATATTACATCTACTGATCATGCCGTAATAATTAATATTTATTTACTCGGTATTGATATTCAATATCTTACAAATTCATCTAAGGGCGGATAAAAGGGCGGATAAAAGGGCGGATTCAAAATTAAAAGGCCTGCAGTGGAGTGTCTCCCAACACTCCCTGCAGACCTTTTTCTGAGGAATGTGTGTATCATTTCAGGCTGGCTTCGAAGCCGGCCGCATGGACGGCTTCGATTACGGCCGCGTGGTCGACGCTGCCGTCGACGGTGGCCAGGCCTGCGTGAAGGTCAACCTCTACCGTGTCTACGCCGTCTACAGCGGCGATGGCTTTCCTTACGGCGTTCTGGCAGTGGGGGCAGTTCATCCCCGTGATGATGTACTCCTGTGTCATGTCTGTATGGATGTTTGTTTTGGGGTTATAGAATCTACGTATAAGCGAGAATATGAGCAGTCCGACAAGGATGGCCGAGCAGAAAGTGGAGAAAATGCTGAACTCATGGTGGCAGGCGCCGTGGAGTGAAGAGCCCTCTCCTACCGCAAACCAATGGGAAGGCATGAGATAGTCTATGGCAAGCCCCATAGCCATCGCTCCGACGATGATGGAGCCGAGATACACTGTCGCCGCACGCCGTCCCATCTCGCGAGAGATAAGCGTGAATGAAGCGAAATTGGCGGCCGGACCGGCCATCAGGAGCACGAATGCCGTCCCGGGAGAAAGTCCCTTAAGCATCAGTGAAAGGGCTATGGGAATCGAACCTGTAGCGCAGACATACATGGGCACCGCCACGAGGAGGGCGACAATCATAGAGACGATCGGCCTGTCGCCGAGCACGGCGAAGAAATCCGCCGGGACATAGACCGTGATGAGCGCGGCGATCACCAGGCCGATGGTGAGCCAAAGGCCGATGCTCCCGACAAGGTCGACGAATCCGTAGCGCAACGATGCCACAAGCTTCCCGGTAAATGTGGAAGGCCGGTCCTCTACAGCGTCAGGAGCCGCCTTACAGCCCTCTGTTTCCACGGAATCCCGCTCGGTAGAGCCTACAGCCACTCCTCCGAATACAGCGGTCAGAAGGGCGGCTACAGGCCGCAGGACAGCGAATGCCGGACCGAGCAGCGACCATGTCGCTGCGATCGAGTCCACACCCGTCTGAGGAGTGGAGATGAGGAATGCCGACGACGACGCCCTCGACGCTCCGTTGCGCCGCATGGCGATGGCCGTAGGAAGCACCCCGCAGGAGCAGAGCGGAAGAGGCACGCCGATCAGCGCGGCCTTCACCACGCTCTTGAGCGAGCGCCCTGAAAGATGGCGCGCGAAGGTCTCGCGCGAGACGAACGCATGAAGCAGTCCGGCTATCAGAAAACCCAACAGGATGTAGGGCGACATCTCATTGAGCATGTAGAGAAGCGAATCAAGAAAATCCATGTCTGTTTCGGTTTTGGATGTTTATAAGTTTAAATGTTTAGAATAATCGATAGTGCAAAATTAATATCGGCATCCCCTGCTTCCATTACATATTCCCGCCAAAACGTTACATGATAAAAAAACCGGCCTACGTTCACACGCAAGCCGGAATGACGTTTGTTTTACATTTTTACCTGTAAACAATCCAATTACCTGAAATCAATTATATTATTCGAACCTAATTCTTCTTCGTGATCCTGATGGCCGCGCCCCCGCCGGGAGCGAGAGGCTGCTTTAGCTTCTGGCCGGGCTTCACCTGCACGGTGCGTATCCTGTAGGCCTGAGGATTATCCTTCCAGTGCGCGTCAGGAGCGTCCTCATAGATCGTGGCCTCATACTTTGCTCCCTTCGGCAGGAAGCTGAGGTCGATGAGGGCCGTGCGGGCATTGTCGTCGGTGATGGCGCCTACATACCAGTCGTCGGAATTCTTATCCTGGCGCGCCACAGTGATGTATCTGTTGGGCTCCGCCTCAAGATAGCGGGAATCCTGCCAGTCTACCGGCACATCCTTGATAAACTGGAATGCGTCGGGGAAACGCTCATAGTTTTCCGGAAGGTCGCATGCCATCTGCATGGGGGAAGGCATCGTGAGGTAGAGGGCGAGCTGGCGGGCCAGAGTGGTTCCGGCCTGGGAGTCCTTGCCTTCTCCGTAGTAGCTCAGGCGCGTTTCGAACAGCCCCGGGGTATAGTCCATCGGGCCTCCCTTGAGGCGTGTGAAAGGCAGCATGCAGGTATGCGACGGCGGGTTGCCCCCAAACGATTCGAACTCACCTCCGCGTGCGGATTCCTGGGCGAGCCAGTTGGGATACGTGCGGCAAAGTCCCGTAGGACGCGGAGCCTCGTGGCTGTCGATCATGATCTGATAGTCGGCGGCACGCTCGATTACGTGGCGTGCGTGGTCGACCATCCACTGCGACGTATGATGCTCCGAGCGCGGGATTATCGCTCCCACATAGCCGGTCTTGACTGCGTCGTAGTTGTTGTCTTTCATAAACCGGAAGGCCCGGTCGAGCTGCAGCTCATAGTCGGCGGCATTGGCCGCGGTCTCATGGTGCATGATGAGCTTCACGCCTTTCTCCTTGGCATAGTCGCGCAGAGCGGGAAGATCGAAATCGGGATAAGGCTTGTCGAAGAGGAACTGACGGTTCTTCCTATAGCTCGCCCAGTCTTCCCATCCTTCGTTCCAACCCTCCACGAGCACACCGTCTATGCCGTGCTTGGCGGCGAAATCGATGTATTTCTTCACGTTTTCAGTGTTGGCCGGATGGCGTCCGTTGGGCTTGAGCTTCGTGTAGTCGGTCACTCCCGGCTTGGCGAGTCCATCGTCGGAATATGCCCAGGTCTTCTCGTTGCCCGTAAACATCTCCCACCACACGCCGATAAACTTCATGGGCTTGATCCAGGAGGTATCCTCGATCGCGCAGGGCTCGTTGAGGTTGAGCACGAGCTGGGAGGCAAGGATGTCGCGTGCGTCATCACTGACTATCAGGGTGCGCCAGGGAGTATTGAAGGGCATCTGCAGATAGGCGCTCACTCCCAGGCGGTCGGGCACTAAATGGCTCTTCATCGAGTAGGCGGAAGGATCCACATCAAGAAGCATGGCCGGGTAGCCGTCGAGGGCCGCCTCATGCATGTTGACGTAGACTCCGTCGGCTGTCTTAAGGAGCATCGGAGTCTGAATAGTCACTCCATCCACACGCTGCGCCTCTGTGTGGCGCCCATAGTTGCTCAAAGCCTCCGGAAGGTCGGTGAATGTGGTCTCCGACCATAGATACTCATCGGTGTCATAGTCGCCGGGGATGCAGTAGAGCTTATGGTCTCCGGCGTAGTTGAACTCCGTGAGCTCGTCCTTCAGGGTAAGGTAGTTTGGTCCGTCCTGCACCGGAAGCTCGTAGCGGAAACCGAGGCCGTCGTCGAAAAGGCGGAACCTCACTGTCAGTTCCCTGTTCGGATTCTCAGCCTTAAGGCGCACTGCAAGCTCCCGGAAATGGTCGCGCACGTCGGAGTATTCACCCCACACCGGCTGCCAGCTGCGGTCGACGGTCACCGTATCGGTGCCCGCTATCACGAATCCGTCGCGAAACTCCGTCTCATCGGCCCTGAGGCCGAGGCGGCTTTGCTTCACAAGGGGCTTTCCCTTATAGTCGAGGGTGTAATACGGACTCCCGCCGGCGTCCACATCCACATTGAGGAGTAGCTCTCCGTTTGGTGAGGTGATGCCTACCGCGGCCAGCTCCATGGCGCCGGCAAGCATGAACATCGCTGTAAGTTTTCCTTTCATTTCCTTCCGGGTATCAGTTCATCATTATGGTGTATGCGTATGGACCGATTTCAATCTCATACGGTATATCAACGGATGAACCGTCAAGAATATTCTTCATCGTAGAGCCGGCAAGAACAATTGGAGTCCTTACCTTCTGGGTATTGCCGGTAGTATTGACCGCCACAAGAAGCGTCTGTCCGGGTATGCTGCGGGTGAAGCAGACCACCGACGAATTGGAATAGTCCGTCAGCTCTCCGCGACGCACCTCAGCCGAAGCCTTGAACGCCTCGTTGATGGCAGCGTATTCATCCGAAAGGGCGGTAGAGAAGTCAAGTGTACGGTAGTTGAAAAACGACAGCTCGCCCGACAGTCCTTCGGCATCCATCGACGAATATATCATCGGTGTCCCGTTGAGCATCGAAGCCACCACATAGGCCGCCGGCACACCTTCGGGAGATCCGTACATGGTAGCCACATTGTTCTCAGCCGCCACGTCATGATTGAACACATAGCGGAGTATCGACTTTCCATCGGGCACTTTGTCGAGGGCACTGACCGCTTCCTTCACTGCATCCGCAGGTTTTCCGCCTTTGAAGACAGAGGAAATTGTCGGAGCGCTGTTCCAGTCGTAGATCATGTCGAAGCCGTCGGCATAGCAGGCGGTGTCGGAGGTCTCGGCGAGCATGATAAGTTCCGGATCAATCGCCTTGAGGTCAGTGATCACAGAGCTCCAGAAGTCGTGGGGAACGCCATCGGCGTAGTCGCAGCGGTAGCCGTCAATGCCATAGGTGTTCACCCAATAGAGCATCGCGTCCTTCATCGCGCTTCTCAGATCGGGATTGCTGAAGTCGAGCTGGGCTACGTCTGCCCATCCTGAGGGAGAGACTATATTGCCCTGTGCGTCCTTGACATACCAATCGGGATGCTGTGTGATCCAAGGGCAGTCCCAGGCTGTGTGGTTGGCCACCCAGTCGAGGATAACCTTCATTCCCTTTGACTGCGCGGAAGCCACGAGCTCCTTGAGGTCGGCCGAAGTGCCGTAGCGGGGATTGAGTGCCTTGAAGTCGCGAACGCAGTAGGGCGAGCCGATACCGTTGAGTTCACCTGTCTCATATACAGGCATCACCCAGAGTATGTCGCAATCCATGCCGGATATGCGGTCGAGCTGAGCGGTAAGGGCCTTTAGGCATTCGTTCTCCCCGAAAAACCTCGGATTGGCCTGATATATCACGTTGGAAGACACCTCACGCCCCACGGTGGGAGGCTCCGGATTGGCCGGCATATCGATCTCGTAGGAGGTGCAGGCGGTAGCGGCGAGCGCCGCTACCGTTGCTATGATTGATGTTATCTTATTCATGGATGAATCAAATTACTTTACTTCGGCACCTTCCGGATTCGCCACGATATAGTAGTCTTTGTCGAGCACGATTGTGGCGGCGTCATACTGAGTGCCGTTGTTGTTGTTGAAGATGAGGTTTTCTGTCTCGCCGTTTCCTTCTACGGTCAGCACTTTATAGGCAACACCCCCGATTGTCTCGGTCTCAGAAGGAGCCACGCCCGGCCAGCCGCCGAAGATCTCCTTGTCGCCCCAGGCATACACGTAGAATGCATCCCAGCCTGTCTTGTCTTCGATATAGATCTTATAGCTGCCGCTCGCAGGCTCTGTAAGTTCGGCGCTTTCCTTGCCGGCTATGATGTAGTAGTCCTTGTCAAGGGTGATCTCCATCGCGTCGTATTGGGTGCCGTTGTTGTCATTGAAGATGAGGTGTTCGGTCTCGCCTCGGCCCTCTACGGTATACACCATATAGGTCACTCCTCCTATGGTTTTCGTCTCTTCAGACGACATTCCCGGCCAGCCGCCGAAGATCTCCTTGTCGCCCCAGGCATACACGTAGAATGCGTCCCAGCCCGTCTGGTTGGCGATATAGATCTTGCATTGGATCGGGTCCGGCTCCGGATCCGTACCCGGATCTTCGGAGCCACTCGGCACGTAAGTGGCAGGATCGATTTCGGTAGCTCCGGTGGAGGTCAGCTCCACATACACGTCTCGGTCAAGGTTGAAGACCACTACGTCGTCTATCTGCTTGCCGTTGCCGTTGTTGAGGATCACGTGCTCCTCAAGTCCGGCGTCACAGTTGGCCGCGCCGAGGTCGAAGTATTTATATGTCACACCGTTGATCACCTGTGTGCCGGTGGGAGCCATGCCGGGCCAGCCGCCGTTGAGGTCGTTGACCGTACCCCACATGTAGAGGTAAAGCTCGTCCCAACCCGATCTGTCGGCCACAAACACCGCGTAGCCGTCGTGCTTCACTGCTGAATCAGGATCGAACTCATTGACGCCATCGGGAGTCAGTTCGAGATAGAAGTCCTGATTGAGGGTTACGTTATAGTCGGGAAGCTGCTTTCCGGCGCCGTTGTCGTTGAAGATAAGGTTGAGGTTGAGGCCCTCGTTGGCGGCGCCTGTATCGAAGTATCTGTAGACCACACCGTCCTTCTCTACCTTACCGGTGGGACGCATTCCGGGCCAGCCGCCGAATGCCTCTGCATCGCCCCAGGCGTACATGGCAAGCTCATCGAAGCCGGAATTGTCTACCACATAGATGGCATAGCCGTCGTGTACGATCTCATCCGGGTTGGAGGGCTTGTTGTAGTAGTCGGCCCAGAAATAGATCAATACGTTGAGGCGTCCGCCGAGTTTCGGAGCCTCGGTATGCAACGCGTCCTTATTGCCTAAGGCACGCTCCACACCCTGCTCCACATTGTAGAAGGTATATCCGTCAGCAAGTGTCTTGCCGTCAATGAAGTCTTTGGGATCGAGGTAGATGCCCCACTTCACGTCGGTGTCTGACGCCTTTTCGAGCTGCCAGCGTGGATCGCCTACGGCATCCATGCCGCCGTTGAAGTCGCCGATGATGTAGATTTTATCGTTTGGAGTGGTCTCCTGCGGCACGATTGCCTCGATGAGTTCGTAGCCGGGACGGGTCTCGAAGCGGGGGAGCTCGCTGTCGAAGACGATCTCATCCTTGCTGCATGCCCCTAAGAGGGGGAGCAGCATAAGGATAAAGAGATGGTATATGCTATGTTTCTTCATGTTGTGGGTTCGGATTTAATAATTGGGATTCTGTACAAGACCGGGATTGACCATGAGGGCCACTTCCGGGAGGGGGAACCATTCGTATTTGCGGTCACGCTTAGCGGGAAGTTCGCGGTCAGTCTCTGTAGCGCGGCCGAAAAACCACCACTGGCCCTGAGTGAACTTATCGAAGCGGCGCAGGTCGGTACGGCGGCGGTTGCCTTCATTGAGGAACTCAAGGCCCCACTCGCTGAGCATCCAGTCCATATCGAACGCATTGAAGCCCGGGCCCGGCTTGTCTATCTCAGAAGCATCGGAAGCATTGAAATAGCGCTGACGCACTTCGTTGACAAGTTCCTTGGCGGCGTTGGCGTCGCCGGCGCGCATACGGCATTCAGCAAGAGTGTAGTAGACTTCTGAAAGACGGAACTCGACTTCGGCGATGTCACGGTAGTCCACGCCGGCCGATTCCGGAGTGATGGGATAGCGCATCATGCGGTAGCCGGTATTGGTCATGCCCCAGCGGGGCGACATCACGGGCTCCAGATCGCGTCCGGCATTGGTGAATGTGCCGCACTGGTCCACATAGATGAGGGGAAGGTCCTGGAGGTCGGCGTCGGCAAGGTAAGGCTGGCCGCTGACGTAGTCTTTCTGGTCGCCCATGAGGAAGAGGCCCTGCCAGTTGCCGGCGGCGTCGGAGACGTAGGGCTGCTTGCGGATGTCTTTGTCGTTCATGCGATCGAGCGGAGCGCCGAGCTTGTCGCCGTAGTCGAATATAAAGCTCTTGCCGTCGCGGGTGCCGCAGATCTTGTTGCCGGCCATGATGTAGTCAGTGCCGGTATTGTCTTTTGAAGGCACGATGCAGCAGCAGTTCCATCCGGTCTGCACCACAGGATAATCAAATAGTTCCTGATATTGCAGTGGGAGGAAGGGAGTGGTGCGGTTGTTGGTGAAAGTATGGCCACCCCACATGGCGAACGCGAACACAAGTTCCTGACAAGCATCATTGCCTATGCTGTAGATCTGGCGGTAGTCGTCGGCAAGGTTGTAGGAGCCATAGTCTCCGTTGATGATTTCCTCGCAGAGCTTGGCGCACTCCGTATAGCGAGGAGTGCCTGTCCAGAGCTCGGAGTTGAGGAGGAGACGCATCTTGAGCATGCGGTTCATGCCCTGGTTCATACGGGTGCGTGTGGCGTTGTTGCCCTGCTCGGCCGGAAGGTCGGCATAGCAGCCGTCAAGCTCGTCGACTATGAAATTCCAGACCACCTCGCAACCTTTGTCGAAATCAGGATCTGCGGAGCCGGGCACCTCTCCTCCTACGGAGGTATTCAATGGAATCGCTCCGCCCCACACCTCGAAGTTGTTGTAGTAGACGTAGGCGCGCATCGTGCGCACTTCCGCGATGTAGGAGCTGAGGGAAGCATCGGTCATTCCGATTGAAGCCGGGTCAATGTGGCTGAGGTCGTCGATGATGGTGTTGCAGAGGCCTATGGTCTGCCATGCGTTCTCCCACGCGCTGCGGTTGATTTCATTCTCTGAATTCCAGGATTGGGAGGAGAGTACGAATTTGGCGCCCTCATCCCAGCCCCATGCTCCTCCGTTCCAGGTGCGCCAGGCCACCTGGTCGGCCGAGAACTCATTGAGATACCAGAAATACTCAAGAAAACTGTTTTCCGCACTGGAATAGATAGCGGCGACAGCACCTTTCACGCTGTTCTCGTCCTGATAATACGCAGAGGCATCGATACGGTCGAAAGTCTTTTCATCAAGATCGGTGCAGGATACCGAGCCGACTGCAAAGGCCGTTGCGGTGAGCAGAGCGGCTATATGATTGTGTAGTTTCATTATTGTCTTATTAATCGTAAGAAGATTGGAAAATGCCTGTCACTGTCCTTTACTGATCAATGTAGTTTCAGGGTCACGCCAAGGGTGAACTGAGTGGCCATCGGATAGGCGGTAGTGGCGTCGATACCCGGAGTGATGCCAGTGGATGTCACCGCGGAGGGATCTGTGCCGGTGTATTTCGTCAGCGTGAAGAGGTTCTTCGCAGCTATGTATATGCGTAGGCTCTGGAGCAGACGGCGGTCCTTGATAGGCAGTGTATAGCCCAATGTCACATTTTCAAGCTTGAAGTAGTCGCCGTTCTCAAGGAAATATGAGGAGATGACGCCCCCGCCCGACCATACGTCGCGGTCTTTGAGGTAGGTGCTGCGGAGCACGTTGTCGCTGCCGCTGCCCTTCAAGCCCATGCCGTATCTGCGCATATTGAAGATCTGGAAACCGAAAGCCCCGTTGAACATAAGGTTAAGGTCGAAGTTCTTCCATTTGATGGTGTTGTTCCATGAAAGGAAATGCTTGGGAGCTCCGTCGCCGATGTAGCGTTTGTCTTCAGGCTTCGCGCCTGCTGCGGGAATCTTCTCGCCGTCCTTGTTGTAGACGAGCATATCGTGCGATTCATTGTAGCCTGCATACTCGTATCCCCAGAACTGTCCGATCCTTCCCCCTTCCTCGACGCGGAAGAAGTATTCGCTTGTGCCGAGACCGGGTTTCTGATAAAGGTCGAGGTAAGAAGCCTGATAGATGGAGTTGGAGAGCTTGGTGAGCTTGGAAGTGCCGTAAGAGTAATTGATTCCGGTGGTCCATGTCACGGGCTGACCTACCACCGCATCCGCGTTAAGCGCGAGTTCGACACCGGTGTTGCGGATCGTACCTACATTGACGAGGATATTGGGATATACGTAAGGGGGCTGGGGAGCCGTGTAGTTGTAAAGGAGATCCATCGAGCGGCGGTCGAAGAATTCGAGAGAGCCGTAGATGCGGTTGAAGAGCATGAAGTCTACGCCGTAGTTCATGCTGGAGAGTTTCTCCCATCCGAGCAGAGGGTTGGCGTTGTTGGAGGGCTGATAACCGGTGACCCAGGAGCCGTCGATCAGATACGTTCCGCCTGTGGTGTAGGTGGAGATAGACTGATAGGAATCGAAATCGCTGCGGCCTGTGACACCGTATGAGATACGAGGCTTGAGGCTCTGCACGGTCTGTACGTAATCCCTCAGGAATGGCATCTTTGTCATTTCCCATGCCACTGAAGCCGAAGGGAAAGCGCCCCACTTCTTGTCGGCGCCGAATTTTGTAGAGCCTTCATAGCGTATGGAGGCCGCCGCTATAAGCATTCCCTTCCACGCATAGTTGACACGGCCGAAGAAGCCGACGAGAGTAGACTGGCTGCGGCCGGCCCACATCTGTGCCTTGCCTTCGGAAAGCCAGGAACCGGAGGCTATGCCCCACCAGAGGGGCTTGTCGAAGGTGAAGTTGTTGTTCTGCTGAAACATTCCGTCCCAGTTGGAACGCTCGTAGGAATAGCCGCCTACCACCTTCACGTCGTGGTCGTCGTTCTGGAAGCTATAGTTGAAGATCCATTCGAGGCGGTCGGTCCACCATTTGTCGTATCTGATCGAGGCGCGGCCAGCATATCCGTTCCAGTATGATTCGCCGGATGTGGTCGGAGTGTAGTAGTCGCTCTTCAGGTCGTTGTAGTCGTAGGAGTAAGAGAGTGTGGAGCTTACGTTGTGGTTTTCATTGCTCCAGATGTTGTATCTGATATCGGCCGTACCGAGAAGGTATGTGCGCTTACCCTGCGATGTATTGACCTTGAGCTGCTGCACGGGATTGTATACTCCCGAGGGGGAGCTGGGCTGATAGTAGCTGCCATCCTCATTGAAGACGGGAATTGTCGGGTTCATGCCGAGTGCGGTGTCAAACATTCCGCTGTCGCCCCAGTCTTCATTGACACGGCGTGCGTTGAGCGATGCCGTGATGCGCAGGTGGTTGTCGAGGGCGTTGGCAGCTACCGCGGCACGTCCGCCGAATTCCTCGCGTCCGCTTACGATGTCGAGGCCGTTGGCCTTCTTATAGTTCATGGAGGCTGTATAGTATCCGCCGTTGGCTACGGAGCCGTCGATCGACACATACTGGTTGGTGTCGTATGATGTATTGCGTGTGATGAGGTCATACCAATCGGTGCTTGCGCCATAGTCATGTCCGCGCCGAGCGAGACGCCACTCGTAGGGGGAAAGCACCTCAGGCTTGTCTTTGGCGAATGACAGAGCCGCGTAGGAGTCATATGTGATGGTGGGCTTGCCGGCCTCTCCGGAGCCTTTCTTAGTGGTGATGAGGATTACGCCGTTGGCGCCGCGCGTACCGTAGATGGCGGCTGAAGCGGCATCCTTGAGCACCGACATCGACTCGATGTCCTGAGGGGCTACCGTACGGATATCGCCGCCGGCCACGCCGTCGATCACGATGAGCGGGCCGTTGCCGGCGCTGAGCGATGTGGCGCCACGCACCTGAAGCGCGGCTCCTGCATTCGGGTCGGCAGCCGCCGTGCTCGACACATTGAGGCCTGCCACCTTACCTGTCAGCATCTCCATCGGACTGTTCATCGCGCCCTGGACGAAGTCGTCGCGGTTCACCTGCACGATGGAGCTCGACACTTCCTTGCGGCTTAGAGAGCCATAGCCCACGACCACTACCTCATCGAGGAGCTCGGCATCCTCATGCATGGTGACGTCGATACGGTCGCGTCCCTTCACCTCTACCTCCACGGCCTGGAAGCCGACATAGCTGAATACGAGGGTAGCGTCCGAGTCGATACCGGAAAGGGTGTAGTTGCCGTCGAAATCGGTAGCGGTCCCTACCTTCTGATCGCCCTTCACCGAAACACTCACACCTATCAGCACCTCGCCAGAGGGGTCGGAAACCGTTCCGGAGACTGTGACCGGAGCAGCGAAGGCCAACGGTGTCAAAAGCAGAGCCGCCATCCAAAGCGAGAGGCTGAGGAGCGCTCTGAGATTCCATGGTTTTCTGTTCATAATGTCTATGGTTTTAATTTGAATGTTGAGTTGTCAAAGGTCGGTTGCCTTGAAAGCACTTTGCAAAGTTCGTAAACCTTTTTCAATCAATCAAGCCGTTCAAACTAAAATCAAATAAAATCAAAAACGGAAACCATTATATATCAACATCTTCCACAAGCATCACCATCCATAAAATCAAGATGGCCGCCAAGGTCGCGAAAGGGCCTTTCAGAGGATGTTCCTGACGTTTTCCTCGAAGCTGTCAGGGTCGGCGGCGCGCTTCCTCATCTTCGACCGGTAGGTATAGACGGTCGATATGGAGCATCGGAGGAATTCGGCTATCTTGGCGCTGTCGTCGATGCCGATGCGTATAAGCGCGAAGAGCCTCAGCTCGGTGCTGAGCAGTTCGCCCGACTTGAGCACCACCTGTGATTCCGGATTGAGCAGCCCGTTGAATTTCTCTACGAATTCCGGATATATGTTGAGGATAGCCTCATCGAAACTGTTGTAGAAATTCTTAAGCATCTTGTCGGCGGTCTCGGTCGATTCAAGTTTCTTCAAGAGGGCAGCCCGGTTGCCGCCCTGGATCGTAAGCTTGCGCAGCGTCTGCTGATAGTGCTGAAGGGAGGATATGGCAGATGAGCAATATTCCATAAACAGGGCTGCATACTGCTCCTTGATGCGGTTGTATTCCTTCAGCTTGATATTCCGCGCCTCCAGCTGCGCGTTGGCCTCCTTAAGCTCCTCGGAGAGCGACTTCAGATTCGTATTGGAAGCCTGAAGGGCGGAGTTAGCGCTCTTCAGTTCCTCCGATATGGCGCTCAGATCCTCATTGGCCCGGCTCACTTTGTCCTTAGCCTGACGCAGGCTCTTCATCTGCTTGAGGATCATGAATACCGTGAGCAGCAGAATTGCCGAAAGCACTCCGCTTATCCATACCATCATCCGGAGGCGCGACGTAAGCTGGTCTTTCGAGGCGGTATAGGCATCGTCGATCAAAGGCAGGAGTTTCCCCGATTGCGCGTTGCGCATCAAGGCGGAATAGAAATTGGCATCGGAAATACTCTTCTTCAGATACATGTTGGCCCGCTCGATGTCGCCGTCTTCAAACATGATGGTGGAGAGTTCGCGAAACGACATATTCTCCTTCACCGCTCCCCTTACGTCGGAAATGGCGCTGAGTGCCAGATACCGCTTATATTCATCCGCATTGCCGTTGCTCTTATATAGATAAGCCAGAATGGAGGCGATGATGGAATAGCTGCGTTCGCCCGGCCGCCCTTCCTTCAGTTTATCTTCAAACAAGGCGATCGTCTCGTCCACTTTGCCTGACCGGGCACGCTCGGTCATGACGTTGACCAGATAGTCAAACGACTCCGGCCCGGCCACCAGGCTCAACGAATCGGCATAGAGCCGACGCATGCGCTCGTTTTCGGCGGCAGGTTCGTGCTCGCTGGTGTATTCGCTCAGATACTGATATATGGAGCAGTAAGCGGAATAATACTTCTCCTTGGCATTCCTGTCGAGGGAATTTTGAGGTATACGGTCGATCACCGACAATGCGTCGGAAAACAGACCTGCATGGGCCAGGATGTCGGCGCGCTTGATATTCAAAAGGATTTCCGCCCTATCGTCACCGTGCGTCTTCGCCTCATTGAGTCCGCATCCTACATAATAAAGGGCAGAATCGGCATCATATGCCTCATACTCACCTATCAAGGCATCGATGATGTCCGCTCTCCTATGCGGGTCGGCCGTATCCCTTAGTTTGTTCCGGAGATCGGCTATGCGTTCTTCCTTCTCAGCCTCGTAGCTGCCGCTGCGCGCTATCTCCGAGTCAAGCTCGGCATAAAGCGACTTCAGCTCAGGATTCGTATCGGATTCCTTCCCGATGCACGACACTATGAAAAGCAGTATGAAGATTATGGCATATGGTTTCATGATGATGGGAAATAAAGTTATAACTCAACTATTTAAAACGGCAATATCCGGCATATCACGAGATATGCCGGATCCAACTGCCGTTGTGTCTGCAAAATTATAAATAATTTCGCCAACGACCAAACCTAAATACCGATAATTACTTCTGAATTACTTCTGCTTTACGAAAACAGCCGCATCAAGCGCGGGGATACGGAACACGGAAGCAGCGTCCACATCCATCGCTTTTCCCGTGAGCGCGTCGACATAGCGGCCTTCAGCCATTCCTTCAGCGACAGTGAAGTCTGCCTCGCCGTCGCCGAAATTGAGCATTACTACTATTTCCTCGTCGCCCGAGGCGCGCTTATAGGCATAGACCGACTCGTCGGCAGAAGTGGTAAGAGTACTGTATAGGCCGCTCTGCGCGCCCGTGCGCAAAGCCGGATGAGTGTGTTTCAGGTGAGTGAGCTTCTTTATGAGGCCGGTAGTGACGGTGTCCGGAGCGCTCCAGTCGATAGGGGTCTTCTCAGCGAGCGATACGCGGCCTCCCGACTTGTACTGTATCTCCTGTCCGTTGTAGATGAGGGGCATACCGTAAAGGGTGAACTGAAGCACTGTCAATGGCCTGACATATTTGCCATACACGATGTCTTCGGAGCCTCCCTGGTCCTGGAGCACGTCGTGATTCACCAGATAGACCATTCTGGAGCGTCCGCCGTAAGGGTCGGCGATAGTGTCTTCGGGGGCTTTGGACTCCCCTTCGGTTATGCCGCGGACAGCGAGAAGTTCGCTTGCCTTCTTCAGTTCCGGAAGCCGGGAGATGCCTTCCTGAGCGAATTCCTTCATCACCTTGTCCTGGAAATCCCAGCAGTAGTTATAGTCGAAATATCCGTTCTTTACGAGCGATGGGCGTGAAGAGTCTTCTGCAAGCCAGGCGATGCGCTTGCCGTTTTTCAATACACGTTCTGATGCCTTGCGCCATAGTTCGGGCGATGGGCCGGAGGCGTAGTCGCAGCGGTAGCCGTCTATGTCGAATTCATCCACCCAATAGCGCATGGCGTTGACCATGCTGTCCTGCATGGCCTCGTTGTCGCGGTTTAGTTCATAGACGTCCTTCCATGCTCCGCCGAATGGATGCACGAATTCACCGTCCTTCTTCGTGTAGAATTCAGGATTTGACGTCACCCATACGTTATCCATCGCCGTGTGGTTGCCAACCCAGTCAAACCATATCTCCATTCCGTTGGCGTGGATGGCGCTGACGAGGTCGCGGAGATCCTGCTCGGTTCCGTTGTCGGGATCGATCTTCCTGTAGTCCTTGATTGCGTAGGGACTGGAATAGGGTCCCCACCTGCCGGTATCGCCGAGTTCATATATCGGCATGAGCCAGACCACATCGACTCCTAAATCCTTCAAGCGTGGAATCTGGGCCTCCACTCCCTTGAGGTTGCCTTCGGGAGAGAAATTACGTACGAACACTTCATAGACGACCCGGTTTTCCGGGACGCGTTCCTCCTGAATGTCTTCCACATGCTTTGAGCAGGAAGTTGCGGCTGCGATTCCTATCGCAAGGAGGGGGATTGCTTTGATAAGTTTTATCTTCATGGCTGCTTATGCATTGATTTTTTGTCGCTGCAAAAATAGTCAATCTTTCCTGACCCTC
The DNA here is from genome assembly GCA_947175295.1 of uncultured Porphyromonadaceae bacterium. Lineage (GTDB taxonomy): Bacteria > Bacteroidota > Bacteroidia > Bacteroidales > Muribaculaceae > Lepagella. Next base: position 421 of record CAMWMK010000068.1, on the reverse strand, counting down.
CTACCCTGTCAAGACAGAATCAAAGCATATCAAACGCCACTCTCCTATCACTCAGCATTTTGCTCCACGACAATTCTAAACTGCATATATGCCGCAACCTCTTTGCCACGACGCTAAAAAATAAACTTTTGAATTTGGAGTCATCATTTTTTTTACGACAAACCTGCTCCGCATGCTTCATAGACGCGGAGCAGGTTTGTCGCAAGGTGAAACAAGAGTCGAATTGCAATGTCATCCGTCCCGAAAGTCACTTTCATTCTGCTTATCGGGGCTTAGGGCGGGAAAAGCATGAAATATGTCGATATTTACAGAATGCAACATCCTCATATGTCTTGATATCAGCCGGTTAGCCTAAGGATGAAATTTTGTCATGAACCTTTCTGTTGCAGAATTGTTGCACACACGTTACACCCTGTTTCAA
>CAMWMK010000067.1 GCA_947175295.1 uncultured Porphyromonadaceae bacterium | reverse complement strand
CCTGCTGATAGGGCTGCGCCTGCTGCTGAGGATACCCCTGCTGATAGGGCTGCGCTTGCTGCTGAGGATACCCCTGCTGATAGGGCTGCGCTTGCTGCTGAGGATACCCCTGCTGATAGGGCTGCGCCTGCTGCTGAGGATACCCCTGCTGATAGGGCTGCGCCTGCTGCTGAGGATACTCTTGCTGATAGGGCTGCTGTAGAGTTTGCTGCGAAGACTTTGTTTGTATCGCTTGAGGAGATTGGACATCGTTCGGATGCTGAAACTCTTTGGTTTCAATTGGAGCTGAAGAATGAACCACTTTTGTTCCGCATTCTCCACAGAACACAGCATCATCATCCAACTGCGCTCCACAATTCATACACTTCTTCATTTATAAATAAATTATCATCGTTTTGAAAATTTTATTGAACTTTCTTAAAGTAAGCTACCAAAAACTATATTGACAGCTACTCCTACACCTGCCCATATAAGACATGATTTTGCCGCAACTGGTTCCTTATCCTTTTTTACGAACCAGAGGATTAATCCAACTATCGGAAGCAGGATAGAAATAATCTTTAGCCCCCAACCAGCATCTTCATTAGAGACAGCTTGATTTTGACCGTAGGAAGGTTGTTGATACCCCTGTTGATACATCGGCTGCTGTTGCATACCTCCATATGCTGGTTGTTGATACATCCCATGTTGAGTGTTGTCTTGAATAGACTGTTGCGGTTGCTGAGAGAATGAAGCGGGAGATCCACATACTTGACAGTACTGAGAACCATTCACAACTTCCGCGCCACAATTGTTACATCTCATGATCGTTGAAATTAAAAAGGTTATTGAATTATTGATTTATTGACTTATCACCATCTGCATGGTCTTTCTTCTGTTAATCAATCGCGATAGTTCCCCCTGCTTTTGTGAGTCAGGAGCACTGCATAAAGCTGAAACTTTATTACAAATCTCACTGTCCAACTGATTCAACATTTCATTGGAAGACATCGGAATAGAATTAAGTTCTGCAAAAGATTCACGTAAAATGTCCCTGTGCATACTAGTATGGCACATTGCAATTGCGTTTCTAAGTTGAGCATTTGCCTCAAGCAACGCCATAGACCTATTCGTTCGGCTTTCTGCAATAGATTGATTGGTTTTAACATTAGCCCTTGCAATCCCGAAGTAAGTTATCAGGAATACACCCAACATTAAAATCTGTATTGTGCCGGCTGTAGCAAACGCCACATCTCTAACTGTGCAGAAACTTGCTATAATAATTTCTGCGATCAAATATGAGGAACACAAGAAATGCTGTCCATTCTTTTGATTCTTTTCATCTCTGCAGTTATTGGTCAATTTAGGAAGAATCTGACATAAAATTGCCACATTTACAAGAATCAACGAAATAGTGCCACACTTCGAATAATCTCCTTGACAAGCAAAGAAATACGTAACGTTGCATATTACTGCAATGCAAAGGTAAATTAAAATAGAATAGGCTATCATAACATTTTTTGAAGAATCTGATTTTTTATACTATTATATTCTTCCTCATTTATCAGTTGATCCTCCTTCATTTTCGCCAATTGTCTCAGACGGTCCAGATAATCAACCGATCCATTGTTAGCAACAACATTTTGATACTGGCTTGCATTAGATGGTCCCATTTGATTAGCAACCGGCACAGGCTGCCCCATAAAAGACATTCCGGCAAATGGAGTCTGTGATGCATTCATACGAATGTCAGTGTCCTTTATAGTGCCATATTGCTCACCTAGAATCTCTCTCTCCCTATATTTGGCATATGCCTGCTCAAGTATTCTTCGGTTAGGATCATTTTCGTCCAACTGCATAGCAGAAATACAGAAATTAGAAAGTTCCAAACCTGTAGGCTCAACCATATTTTTAAGTTTGGATGCGATGCTGTCAGAGACTGAAAGAGTATCAGAACATAGATCAAGCACTTCCCTACCACTTTGGGAGATATACTGAGCAAGAATATTTGATATCTGTTGCTGAAATCGATTTCCAAAGAACTGCTTGACATCAGTTGCTGCCATAAAATTCACATTCATGCCAAGCAACTGCAATAGCAATTTTCCGCCATCATTAACCCTAATAGTGTAACTACCTCTTACAAAAACCTTTGTGAATATGTTCTGAACTGGATCACGTACTGGCATTGAAAAGCCCCATAAGACCTCACTCGACTGAGTCTCGCTTATGAAGAATACAGAGCAATGATATGTCAACTGACCATTTGCCAGAAATCGACGAAATGAATTGATAAAAGGATAATTCTGAGTAGTAAGTTCATACCTACCATTCAAAAATAATCCTGCAATTTCTCCATTATTGACAAATAAAGCCTGTTCTCCCGGACTAACCGTAAGAATGGAACCGTCGTTAAAGTCTTCAATTTGACTTTTACTCACCAAGAATTTTCCTGGCCATTGATTTGATATCGAAGAAATATAATTCATCTTTATCTTATAGGGGAGTTAAATTCAGCATTAAATTTCTGGTTACTCATACTGAGCAAAATAAAGAAATGAGCATACGACCATAGATATGGTATAAATGTCCAACAAAACAAAAGACAGAGAACACCAATCATGGTTTTACCAAGATAGAAATATTGCCCACCACACCATCCAAAGAAGAATGTTATAATTAACGCAATAATCTTATCTTTCTTCCCTGCTTGAAAGTTAGTACCAATATTATTCACCTGTTGTTCTATCTGACTCGGAGCAGGACGTCCCATTCCCGGTATAATATTACCACAATATCGGCAACATCCCGAGCCATCCTGAAGAATATTAAACTCTTGAGATCCGCAATTTTGACAAACCATCGTTATCATATTTTTTGCCTGTGGCTCAGCGGCGGGATTGATCTTAAGTTAGGTTGGCATATAAAAAAGAAGAGCGCGAGCCACAATCTGCTGTCGACTCGCGATAGGTTCCTGGAAAGACCTTATAAACATCAACAGCTTGTGACCCTCGCTCTTGATGCATATGGATATGGCATCCCCCTTTCCATAGGGATACAATATTGGCCATAATCACCAAGAGGAGGCGCACTCTGCAGCTTTTGTTTATTCGGTGAATTTTTCCAGGATTCATCACGATAAAGCAAGCAAATTACGCTTCCAATTTCATATGTCTGCCTCGCATCACGATACAGTCTGAGTACGAGACTTTGCAAAGTTACTGTTTTCTGTCGAAATATACAAATTTTTTCTTAAGAATTTTCAATCTTAACGTGGACTCTTTCATCTATCACGATACGTATCGCTCACGCAGAGAGGCGGAGTGGCAGAGAGCGCTGGAGGGATTCGTATGCTACTGCGAGCTCCTGCACTCGGAGCGGAGGGTGCTGAGACGGCATCGCTACGCAGGGCCGCTGACGGCGGAGGCAGTATGAAAGAGACCTGTGACTGCATCATTTGTATTTGATGATGCGGAAGTCGTTTTTGTTGTCGATGATGACGGCGTCGGCTTTCATCTTGTAGGCGGTGCGGGCTGCCTTGTAGAGGAGATTGTGCTCGAGACTGCGCTTTTCCGGACGAACCAAGGGGATGATATACGGAGTATATGAGCCATAGGAGACAGTCTCGAATGGTTTGCTGACGGAATTCTCATCCATGAAGATCTCGACGTTTTCGTAGACGAGACGTTTCTTTTTGTGGTCTTTGAAGAAGAGCTTGTTGAAGATGGAGGTCTTCTCGACGCGCTTTTCATACATGGACTGAAGTTTATCGGTGGGAAGGGTGCCGACGGTGCTGCAGGAGGAAAGTCCTGCCATCAATCCTAACATCAAAATGAGTCTGAGCGATCTTTTCATAATGCGTTGTTTATTTTTGACTTTGAATGATTGCATCAGGTCGGGGCCCCTTGACCTTTTCGCGATGCAAAGTTAACGCATTATGATGGATTTCGCAAGCGAATGCCTGTCCATGTTGTCCACGGCAGTCTGCTCACTCCTCTATTACTTAATTTTCCTTAGGATGCTCTTCAAGATCAGAATATTTGATAGCTATTTTGTATTGCTCCTGCATAGATGCCTTAGTGCAAGCGATGGCATAGTAATAATACTCATTTTCTTCATAAGGTCTTGCCGCTTCTACCGCAACTTTAAGCACCCTATCGATAATAGATTTCACAATCGACTCTATCTGATCACCATACTTTTCTTTCTCAGGTCCTTCCTGCATCTTAGCATAGACCTTACATTTCGGGAATACATGTTTCTTGAATTCATTGGCAGTAAAACTACTGATTTTAGTCTTTATTTCTTTATACCTCTCCTCTTTTGTCTCATTAATCGCTTGTTCTACAAGAGCTTTACCTTCATCAACATCTGCATCAAAATAACTCAAGCTTTTCAGAGTATCAATATTTATCTCAATGACTTGTGAATTTTCAGAGTTTTTTATACTATCGGTTTCATTATCAATAGCTGTACTTCCTATAATATAAAGTATAGTAATAAAAATGACACATACCATCATTCCACCGACGATAATCCCCCTAATTTTACGACCCTTACCGCGTCGATACCGTTGACTCGGTATGGCCTCTAAAGCTTCCCGGTCGGAATCATAACGCTCTTTCCAGTTTCGCGAGGTGGCCTTTCTTACAAAAACCTTCCATTCATCCGAAATCCCGGCATATCCGGCAAGATGCTCCATGAGTTTTCCGACCAGAAAAATATCCGTATAGACATTGGTCAGATATTGCCCTTGTTCCGGAGCCTTGTACGATTCCGTATAGCCTTGAGTCGTGTCCCACATATTGCTGTATGCGCATCCGAGATCCACTAATTTCACACGATTACCGACACGGGTAATCATCACGTTGTCCGGTTTGATATCATTATGAATCACTCCATTCCTGTGAAGATATTCAGTGGCGTCCAACAGTTGCCTGCCTACCTCTCTAATGAATTCAGGCGATTTAAGCCTCTCATCTTTTCCGTCGAGCATCTGCTGTAGGGAAAGGCCGTCGATGTATTCCTGAAAGACGGCGCCACACTCCATACGCATGTATTTGACGATGGATGGATGGCTTAGATTGTAGCCTATGTTGAATTCCTTTCGCAGCGATTCAGTTGTAAGAAGGTCGTGGGCATAGCGGGGAGCAGGACGCTTCACGAAATGAAGGGCCCCGAAAAGTCGAACTTTGTAGAATTCAAATCTGCCTGATCCTTTGTGGTAGATCGGTTGCCACGTCGAACAGGAGTATTCGAAAGAATCGTTGGTGAATCCGCTTTCCATATGATGTTGCTATAGTCAGGGTGGTCGGTATGGTGCGCATGAGGACCACGCGTTGTCACTTAGAGGAGGATGTTAAGGCTGGTGATGCCGGCGCCGTCGGCGGCGCGGTAGGTGCCGAGGGGTTTTTCGTCGCGGAAGACCTTGTCGGCGATGAAGGGGAAGCCTATGGCAAGTTGAGAGAGGGATAGAAGGTCGCCGGGACGGAGTTTGGAGTTTTCCGACTCCAAGACCGTATATTGGCCGCATCCGTCATGGCGCAGTAGGATGCGGCGGCCGGGACGCCAGCATATTTCCACTTCGGCGTCTTCCTCCACATCCGACATCTCAATGAAAACATTGCTCTTTCCGAAACCGGAACCTTCCATTGCTGTGTCTTCCTCAAGAATATCCCAATCGGGATAGCCGAGATAGTTGGCTAAGATGTTGAGGGTGGATCTCGTAGGATTTACTTCCCCCGGAAGCACTCCGACAAGCCGTTTTATGGTGTTGACGCTTAGCGTATGACCCGTCCTTGAGCCAATATCGATGCTTAGAGCGGTGGCTCCGGCGGGGGTGCGTACGTCCTGCCCTACCCTCTCGGAAAGACGATTCAATTGCAGTTCATTCAGTCTCATTATCGTTGGGATTATTCGTTTGGAGTGCAAATTTAGTGATTTTTTCTTTCTTTTGCAAATAGGCCGCCGCAAGCGCGCATGGGAAGATATTATTATAAATAGTTCATTATTTCATCTAACGAACATATGTCTACCTTTGGAAAGGAGATTTCCCGCAATACATTGAAATGGTGATCTTCAGTCACAATGACCTTTGCATTGCCACATACAGCACAATCTACAAATTTATTGTCATCCTCGTCCGCCTGAATCAGTTTGAAATGAAAATAAGGTGTGACTAACGACGTATACTCATTGCTTAGGATTGCTGAAATCACTCTGCTGGCTAAACCACTATTTATTTTTCTTTGAAGAATCTCTTCATATTCTTCCAGAATCTCATTTGAGACACAAAACATGTTTCGCCCATCAAAAAGAGAAACCCATAAATCATGATATCTGCTTTTAGTAGGCAAAGACTGAATCAACGAATTGGTGTCAAGTACAAGTCTATCCATTGAATTGATTATATCTTATGGAGGTCTTCATGACGCAATTCGTCAAGATCCTTCTGATCAAACACACCTTCGTCCCAAAGACGAGTGGTCTCTTCATCTATCTTCTTGAGCAAATAGTTTTTTAAGACTTTCTTTATTTCTTTGGCGAAACTGTCGGAATGATCAAACGCGAACATTTTCAGTAGATCTTCCTGAACCGGAGTAAGTGCTCTTGCTTCCATAACTGTAATATTTGATTGTTTCCACAAAAATAATACAAATATGTTTAAATACCAAATTTTATACGTTTTTTACACCATACACTGCACACCTCTTTCATTTGCGATGGTCTTTCCATGTGAAGCTTGTGCAGAGAGGCGGAGGGCGATCTCTGGCTCTGGGAGGGAGTTAGGGGATGGACGCGCGTGTGAGGTAATATCTCGCGAGCCGGATGACGCCGTAAATAAAGCTCCGGGGCCGACTGGCTCCGGAGCTTTATGCTGCCTCCCCCTTCAGGGGCCGGGGACTCATGGATTAATATGAGTGGGAGTCTTCTTCGATCTCCTTCGGGGTGAGTGGAGTGGCGTTCATCTTGCCCCAGACATACCAGATGTAGAGCAATACGACAGGGACAAGAAGCGATACCCACGACATGACAGTGAGGGTGAATTCGGTGCTGCTGCTGTTGGCGATCGTAAGCGACGACTGCGGGTCGGTGAGCGACGGCATGTAGCAGGTGTTGTTGTAGGCGAGGTCGCAGAGAAGGCTGACGATCGTGAGGATGGTGCCCATACCTGTCCACCATATGCCTCCACGGTAGCTTTTCTTAAAGGCCGTCAGTGCAAAACCGATCAACACAAGCACCACTCCCAACACGAGGACGCCGAGCACCCACCACATCTCAATGAGGTTGATGGCATACTTATACGGAACGGCCACTACCCTGCCGTCGGGCTCTACCGTATAGCCGTCGGATGTCAGGATCACAGCTACAAGACCAAGGAAGAGCACGACAAAGATAATTCCGTTAAGGATGGCCTTCATACGGCAGACATTGAAAAACTTCTGTCCGTCGTCGATGGAGTTCATCATGTAGAGGGCGGCGTTCATGCGGGCGAGGAAGAAGAGGGTGAAACCTACGAGGAGGTTTTTCCAGCAGGTGATTGCCTCCAGTCCATGGCTCGGAGCCCATACGGAGATGACGGGGGCGTTACCGTCGAGGATGTTGCCGCGTGTGACTGTGAACTGTCCGCCGAAGAACAGCACGCCTACCGCCACACCGATGAGCACGCAACCCACCACTCCATTGATGAGCAGGAAGGCGTCGTAGGTGGCGGTGCCGTAGAGATTGCCTTTCTTCCTGCGGAATTCATAGCTTACCGCCTGAAGCACGAAGCTGAAGAGGATAGCCATCCAGAGCCAGTAGGCGCCGCCGAAGGATGTGGAGTAAAAGAGGGGGAAGGATGCGAAGAAGGCACCGCCAAACACCACGAGGGTGGTGAAGGTGAGTTCCCACTTGCGTCCGAGAGAATTCACGATAAGGTTTTTCGCTACCGACCCGCGGGTCTCGAGCAGAAGGCTCTGGCCGCCCTGGACGAAGAGAAGGAACACGAGGGCTCCACCGAGCACGGCTATGAGGAGCCACCAATATATCTGTAATGTTTCCATTGTGTTTTCTTTTTGGGTTTAGGAGGTTTAAGAGGTTTAAGGAGTTTAGGGGATCTAAACCATATAAACCATTTAAACTATTTAAACTATGCGGTTATCTCGCGGTCGGAACCTTTCTTCACTTCCTTGACCATGATGGAGATCTCGGCGGCGATGAGGGCGGCGAAGACTATGGCGAAGAGCCAGAACGTGATCTGCACCGACTGCGCGGTGACGGCCGACACGGCAGCCTGCACGGGAAGGATGTCCTGGATGGTCCAGGGCTGACGGCCTACCTCGGCTACAATCCAGCCGGCCTCGCTGCATATCCACACGAGGGGGATGCTCAGCATACCTACCCAACGCGCCAGACGGGTATCGAACCATTCCGGCTTCTTATAGACCACAAACAGGGCCACTACCATGAGCGCGAGCAGATATCCGCCGATGGCCACCATAATATGGAAGGAATAGAATGTGAGCGCTACGGGCGGAACGGCATCCTGAGGAGACGTGAAGTAGCCGTAGCCGAAATACTGATAGTTGGCCTTGATGCGGGCAAGCGCGTCGTCAACCGCAGCGTTGTCGCCGGCTTTGCGTGCGGCTTCGTAGTCGCGGAGGGCCTGCTGCGCGGCCTTGCCTATCTCGATGCGCTCGGCATAGCTTACGGTGTTGATCGTGTCGCCCTGCGGGGTAAGGGCGATGCCGTCGATGAGGTCGTCGATGCCGGGCACGAAGCTATTGGCGTCATGGTTGGCGAGGATGGAGAGGCCATAGGGGATGGCGATCTTGCATTTCACTTCCTTCTCTTTCTCGTCGAGGATACCGAAGCCGATGATCTCCTGCCCTATCTGACCGCGGTAGAGGCCCTCCATGGCGGCGAGCTTCATGGGCTGAACCCTCGATACCTGGACGGCGGAGCCGTCGCCGCTCCACATAGTGAAGATGATGCCTGCGAGGCCAACCCAGCCTGCTACCTTGACGGAGTCTTTGGCCATCTCCTTGTTGCGGCCCTTGGCGGCGATGATGCAGCTGACGCCGATCACGAAGACGGCGGCAAGCACCCAACCGCTCGTCACGGCATGGAAGAACTTGTTCAAGGCCACCGGAGAAGTGGCTACGGCGAGGAAGTCACTCATTACGTTGCGCATCTGGGCTGGATCGAACTCCATGCCTACGGGATACTGCATCCAGGCATTGGCCACGAGGATCCAGAGGGCGGAGAGGGAGACTCCGATGGCCACGAGCCATGTGGAGGCGAGGTGGAATCCGCGCGATACCTTCTTCCAGCCGAAGAACATGACGGCGAAGAAAGTAGCCTCCATGAAGAAGGCGAGAAGGCCCTCGATGGCGAGGGGCGCTCCGAAGATGTCGCCGACAAACCAGCTGTAGTTAGACCAGTTGGTACCGAACTCAAACTCGAGGATGATGCCCGTGGCAACGCCGATAGCGAAGTTGATGGCGAAGAGGGTCATCCAGAATTTCTCGGTCTTGAGCCATTTCTCGGATTTCGTACGGTAATAGATAGTCTCCATCACAGCGATGATGAGACTGATTCCGATCGTGAGCGGAACAAAGAGCCAGTGGACTATCGCGGTCAGCGCGAACTGCAACCGCGACCAGTCGACTACTTGAATCAAATCTTCCATGGTTTTTATTGTTTTTTTTAGTTTTTAATTTTCAGTCTTAAGTTCAGCGGGTGGAGAGCTGCTCGGCTACTGCGCGGGCGCGGTCTTCATCGTTGTCATAGTTCTCCTCAAGGATATTAGGGAAGAAAAAAAGCTTGAAGACGAGAAAGAGCAGCGCCACCTTTATCAGGATGATCGCCCAGAGTCTGCGTCCGATTGTCATATTGCGGAAACCATCGACGTAAAAATCCACTATCTTTCGTGCCTTAACAGCAATGCCGTCCATAATCATATGTTTAAAAATGTTGACTTTATCACGCAAAGATAGCAAACTGACGCGACATATGCAAAAAATAGGCTATAAGATTTAGCCTCTTTATTGGAATTCATGCTTTAAAACATAAAAAACCACCTAACCCCACAGGGATTAGATGGTTTTTCAGTACTGAGTCTTAGGGCGAAGGCTTACTTCATGTCTTTTTCAGCGCCACGGACCACGAGGGCGTCATAGGCACGCGCGGCCTTAGCTCGCGCTTCCTCTACGGACGCACCGCGGGCGAGGATGACGCCCATGCGGCGATGGCCGTGCACTTCGGGTTTGCCGAAGATACGCATCTGTGTGCCCGGCTCGGCAAGCACCTGCTCGAGATTGTCAAACTCGACGCAATCCGTCTCGCCTTCAAGCACGATGGCCCTTGACGCGGAGGGGCCATAGAAGTCGATGGCCGGAACGGGAAAGCCGAGGAGGGCACGGACATGGAGCGCGAACTCCGACATATCCTGCGAGATCATAGTGACCATGCCGGTATCGTGCGGACGGGGAGACACCTCGCTGAAGATTACCTCGTCGCCTTTGATGAAGAGCTCCACACCGAATATGCCGTAGCCGCCGAGCGCGTCAGTGACCTTCTTTGCTATCTCGCGGGCCGACTCGATGGCTTTCGCCGACATAGGCTGCGGCTGCCAGGAATAGCGGTAGTCGCCGTCGATCTGGATGTGGCCCACAGGTTCGCAGAATACGGTCCCGGCCACGTTGCGCACCGTAAGGAGAGTGATCTCATAGTCGAAATCCACGAAACCCTCCACGATTACGCGTCCGGCACCGGCGCGGCCCCCTTCCTGAGCCTCTTTCCAGGCGTGGTCGATCTGGTCGGCGCTCTTGATTACGCTCTGGCCATGGCCCGAGGAGCTCATAATGGGCTTCACCACACAGGGAATGCCGATCTCCTTCACAGCCTCGTCAAACTCCTCGCGTGTGGATGCGAAGCGATAGGGAGAAGTCTTTATGCCGAGCTCCTCATGGGCGAGGCGGCGGATTCCCTCACGGTTCATCGTAAGCCATGCGGCGCGAGCGGTGGGGGTCACGTTGTAGCCCTCCTTCTCGAGTTCCACAAGGGTGGATGTGGCGATAGCCTCAATCTCGGGGATGATGTGGTCGGGCTTTTCCAGCTCCACGATGCGGCGGAGCTCATCGCCGTCGAGCATGTTGAATACGTAGCTTCTATGGGCCACCTGCATTGCGGGAGCACCCGCATACTTGTCGCAGGCTACTACCTCCACGCCGAAGCGCTGGAGCTCAAGAGCCACTTCCTTGCCGAGTTCACCGCTGCCGAGGAGCATCGCCTTGCGTCCCTTCGGAGTCATAACACTTCCAATCTTTGCCATTATTTTTACCTATTTTTGAATTAAAGTGCAAAATTAATCATTTTATTCAACTTTCGCAAGCCTTGGATGTAGGTTAAAAGGTTAGATGGTTAAAAGGTTAGAATGTTATGAGTTCATACAGTGATCATTCCTTCCTGTTTCGCGATGAAATATCCACAGAAGCCGGCTTAAGTCCGCTGCACTTGGCCGTAAGTTTCACTTTCCCCGCCTTATCCGTCGACTTAAGAACCACCATAGCCCGGCCTTTCCAAGTGGTGGCGGAAGGGTCGGCATAGCATGAAGTGTCGGCAAGGTCAGCGCTTCCCGCCGCCTTGATACCGGCATTTCCGGAAACGGAAAACTCCATAGGGAGGGCGGCATCAGGCACTATACGACCTTCAGCATCGACCACCTCGGCTACTACATAGACAAGATCCTGACCGTCGGCCGTCATTGCAGTCTTATCAGGAGTCAGACGAACCGCCGCAGGAGCTCCTGAAGTCGAAAGCGTCACCGACTCCACCTCGTTGCCGGAGGAATCCACCCCTATGGCCTTCAACGTGCCGGGAGCGTAAGGGATACTGAACACAGCCATGCAGTCGGCTGCCTCGCCGGCCTCCTTCTCCCCTATCAGCGATCCATCAAGATAGAGGCGCACCTTGGGGTAGCGGCTCTGCACCTCCACCTCGATCGGTTTGCCTTCATGTCCGGCCCAGTTCCACGATTCCCACGAGGGCCATACGCTCCATTGCGTCTCCTTTATCTCGCCGTAATATCCGTCGGGTTCGCGCACCGCGAGATAAAGCTGTTCGCCATCAGGATTGTAGAGCATGGAGCGGTAGTGGGATACGGGCTTGCGCCATCCCGTGATGTCGATGTCGCCGCAGTAGGCTCCGTGCCATGGCCATTGGTTGCGATGATAATGCTCTCCTTCGGTCTGGCCTTTATAGTAAAACCTTCCGATGCCTGACTCTCCGAGATAGTCAAGACCGGTCCATACGAAATCGCCGATGATGTAGTGATTTTCCTTCACCTTATGCCAGTTGGAGGCAGCGTCGCGCGGATAAGACTCAGTCTGCCACATCACACGTTCAGGACACCTCTCATGGTCGGTGGCCGATTTATGTATCATATAGTTGTAGCCTACAATGTCAAGGGCTTCGGCATGTGGATCGTAGATCTCCCAGTCGCTGTCCCATGCGCAGAGCGCCTCCGTGACGGGGCGCGTAGGATCGAGCCGGCGGCACTCTTCGGCAAACTTCCGCGCTGTAGACACCACTCCGATATGCTTGCGCTCTATCACCTCGTTGCCGATGCTCCAGGCTATTACGGATGGATGGTTGCGGTCGCGGCGCACAAGATCGCCCATGTCTTTCACGCCCCATTCATCTATCCAGACGTGGTAGTCTTCGGCATTCTTCGCATCGCGCCATCCGTCGAAGGCCTCGTCGATGACGAGCAGTCCCTGGCGGTCGCATTCGTCAAGGAATGCCGGGGAGGGAGGATTGTGGCTCGTGCGGACGGCATTGAAACCGCCTTCCTTCAGAAGCCGCACCTTGCGGGCCTCGGCGGCATCGTAGGAGGCTGCGCCGAGCATACCGTTGTCGTGGTGGGCGCAGGCACCGTTGAGCACTATCGGCTTTCCATTCAGCCTAAGACCATCCTGAGCGGAATAGGTCACGGTGCGTATGCCGAAATCCTCACTTACGGCGTCAAGTTCCTTTCCGCCGGAGAGGAGCCTTACCTCCATGCTGTAGAGGGAAGGAGATTCAGGGCTCCAAAGCTTCGGAGAGGAAACATCCAACTTGCCGGATACACTCCCGGCTTCCACCGGAAGCCGCTTTTGCGCCACTTCACTTCCGGAAGGACCGAGGATACGGACTTCAGCCTCGACATCCTTTTTCTCTGCTACGCCATCAACATCAAACGAGAAGGCCACTTCCGCCTTAGCCCCGCTGACGTAAGGAGTCGTGATATATAGCGACCAGGGAGCCATGGCCGTCTCCGCGGTACGGATAAGGCGCACATGTCGGTAGATGCCGGAACCCGTATACCAACGGCAGTTTTTCTGATGGGAGTTGTCTACCTCCACCTCTATGGTGTTGACGCCTGCGTGGAGGTAAGGAGTGACATCGTAGATCACCGAAGAATATCCATAGGGACGGAAACCTACTTTATGGCCATTTACCTTGAGCGTCCACCGCTCGTAGACTCCTTCGAAGAGCAGAGAGTATTTAGAGCCGTCAAGTTCCTTGGCGGTCAGATTGAGGTCTCTCTGATAAGTACCCTTGCCCGTACATACGTAGCCTCCGTCATTGCCGGAGGGTGCGCCGGCGTCAAAAGGGAGTCCGATGCTCCAGTCGTGAGGAAGATCGACTGTCTTGGAAAAGGGCTGCACTTTAGAAGTGGAGTCCGGGAGGAGGGAGAATTTCCAGCCATTATCGAGAAGGCGGGATTCGCGGGCTATCGCCTGGGATGAGGCAGGGAGAAGTGCACCGGCCAGGACCGCGATAAGTGTCGTTGTTTTCAGTTTCATGTCAGGTTTAGATTTTTCGGATGCAAATATAGTGATTTTTTTGCAATCCGGCCAATGTCTTTAAGCCTTTTCAGCGATGGATTTGTTATTATGGCAGTAAAAACCTTTATCTGCTATATTATTATGAAGACATCAAACCGCATTCGCCATTTCTTCCACGTTGTTTCCAACGTAAGGCCAATCATCTGGATCGGCAGCTACATAGCCCTTATGCCGGTCTTCGCGCTTATCTATTGGGCACTTCCCGACAGCCAGTTCCGCATTCCCGACGGAGCCGGCACAGACTTCGGCTCGTGGCTCTACTACAGCATTGTGACCATAACGACACTCGGCTTCGGCGACTATACTCCGGCCCACGGGTGGGCCCAGGCAGTGACAGCAGTGGAAGTGATGTGCGGATTGACCATCCTCGGATTCTTCCTCAACGCCGTGGGCTCTATGAAATCGGAGATCGACGTAACGAGCGAAATCGAGAAGCAGCGCCAGCTGCATTCTGCAGCTGAAAGAGACAAGCTCGTCAAGATGCGCCCCCTTCTCCTCAAACGCCTCAATACCTTCATCTATCATTGCGACAACAACTCTTCACAAAGCCAGCTGACCCGCTCGGCATTCAATATCTCAATCGCCCTCGACTCGCTGCAGACACATGTAGACCTTACGGAATGGCCTGAGCTTCTTGAGAGCTGCTTCTCACTCGTGGCCGACTGCCAGCTCTTCACCGATGAGAAAGAAATCGAAAAGACCGATGCCGAGCAGATAGCGGCCGATAAGGATGTCTCTTTCGTAGCCACCGCAGCAGAGACAGCCCGCCATATCCAGACCCTTCTCTCCGAAATCGCGGCATAAAGCCGTGAAGACGTCAAGTTGTAGGGACCAAAGTTTTAAAAATCCAATAAAAACTATGTTTTGCAACACAAAATCATAAATAACTAAAAAATTTTAATTATATTTGCGATGAAATACGGAAATACCGCGTTTCATCGTAATTTTTTAATCAACCTTTAAGTCGTTTTCGCCATGTATCAAAGACAAGTCTCCTTCAAAGAGGCCGTAGTAAGGGCCCTCACGCAGAACTACTGCAACTTCAGCGGGCGCGCGTCGCGGTCGGAGTATTGGTGGTTCTACCTCTTCACCTGTATCGTCAGCTGGGTAGTCAGCATTGTCGTCAGCCTGTTTTCTTCTGAACTATCAATAATGTATATCGCATCGATGGTCGTGGGCCTCGCGTTTCTTCTGCCGAGTCTCGGCATAGCGGTACGCAGGCTTCATGACATCGGAAAGAGCGGATGGTGGATGTTTATAAGCCTCATACCGCTTATCGGCGCCATTATACTGCTCGTATGGTGGTGTAAAGACAGCCAGATGGAGCCGAACGAATATGGCCCCGTGCCCAACCTCGTAGGTTAATACCTACCTCTCCCCCATCATAAAGGAAAACCTCCGCGAATCGCCATGATTCGCGGAGTTATCTATTTATGATGGTTTGGTCTAATACATAGTGTCTTGGCTATAATTTAGTCTAATAAAAAAATGTGCTAAATGGCTAAATTAATGAATAAATCTTTCGATTAACCGAATATTTATCCTGCGTTAATTGTTGAATAAGGCTACAGTTAACCGGCTTATGTTAATTTTGCAACGTACAAATCAGACGATTTGTGCGCAACGAAAATATCTGGTAGTAATTACACATATCGAAAGAAGCAAAGTAAGGTTTAGATACAACAGGTTAGGTAAAATTTTAGAAATGTTAGGTTAATGAGCATACCATTAGGTTATGTATTACGGTAGATTAAAATGTCACTTACATTATTCGGAGCGTCCACGTGAGTAGGCGCTCCGACATTTTTTTTCGATCTCAGATTCCAATGACGGGAGGAGTCAGCCTGCGAGGGCTTTCTTCATTGCGCCGGAACTTATCACGCCTTGGAGCACCGTTGTGTCATCGAACACCATATAGGGTATTAGGTCGAAATCCTTACGCTGATCCACTTCCTGCTCCTCGGCCTTCACCTGATCGCCGTATTCATCGCTCTCGAGCACCTTCCGCACCGCGTCTTCATCGAGACCGCATTTCGAGGCTATCGACAGGAGTACATTATGGTCGGAGAGACGTAGGTTTTCTATGAAGTTGGCATGGAAGAGAGCGAAATTAAGTTTTATCGCTGTTTCCTGCGAAGAAGTGGCCTGAGCATACTCCATAAGCCGATGCGCGTCGAAAGTGCTGCATACAGGCGTAGTGGCGAGTCTGTAGTCGAGGCCCAGACGAGAGGCCATCGTCGTTATCCTTTCCATCAGATGCTCCGACTGCTCTTCGGTGTATTGATGGCCCGACATGAAATGTTGGGTCATTGTCTCCGTAGGGATAGCCGGGGCGTCAGGGTCGAGCTGATAGGAAAGAAACCTAATCTTCACCTTATCGGAGATTCCCATCTTTTCGATGATATCCATCAGCTGCTTCTCTCCCATGTAGGAGTAGGGACAGGCGAAATCCGCCCAGATTTTTATTTCCATAATCATGTGTTTTTCATTGATTCTAACATTACCGCCAATACGGCGTTTTTTTATAATTTACTCTACAATAACAACAACATCCTACGCCATCAAGTTTGATTCGCCACAGCTGAGTGCGCATGAGTCTGCATCGCTACGCTGAACGCAGACTACGGATATTAAACGAAAGAGCCAAGTCTCAAATGTTAAAATTCAACATTAACTGAATTTTTATGTTGTGTATTAGGAGGAAAAACATTAATTTTGTAATTTGAATTGAAAACGACCATGAGCTTAGGAATTACAGCAAATAGAATAAAGACTGGAGCATTATTAGCCTATATCGCCAATAAAGTTCCGGAAATCAATATGCGCAAAATGCTAAAGATAGTCTATTTAATAGATGAGCGTTTTATGAAGTTGCGTGGATTTCCCTTTACATGGTTGGATTATTATGTATGGGAGAAAGGTCCTGTCGCTCCTGAGATCTATTCTCTAAAGAATAAGGATAACTATTTTTCAGATTTTGTTAAAGCTATAAAATCTGAAAATGGGAAACTGATTATTCGTCCATTGTTCCCGATTAATAGTGATCCTGCAGGACCTTTTGGCGAACTCAGCGAATATGATCTATCCATCATTGATGAGGAATTATCAAAATACGGGGATAAAAGCGCCGATTGGTTAACAGACCAGACCCACCTGCCGGATACTTTGTGGACTAAAACCAAGTCGGAAAACAAAGTGGTGTTTAAGGATGGCAAGTCAGATTGCTGTATAGATCTCACAGAGCTTATCAAAGATGAAGAGAATCTATGCGAAGTCTATGAGGATGCCAAATGGAATATCGGCTTTCAGGCACAGCTAAATAGTCAAATATAAATCGGCGCTTTATGTTTGAACCCGGAGAAGTCGTATACGCCTTTGTGAAGAACATTCATCCTCCAAAGAATAAATATTTTGTAACAATATATCAGGATGATGAACTGAGAATCGTCACATGCTTTACTACAACTCAGAATAGAGTCGGCATTCCTTTAGAACAGCTTACACATGGGTATGTTAAGAAAAACAACCTATTAGTAGGCTATTTCTTTGACAGGAATACGGAAGTAGGCATAGATGCTGAGGGCAATCCCTTCAAATTCCCTCGCAACTGTGTCATACCGTTTGATTATGGTGTACAAATAGGCACTAAAAGCCAATTCTTAAATTCCATAGAACAAGGAAAGGTTGTATGCCGATTACATCCAAAAGAATATGAGAATTTGGTTTATGCAATGTATAGAAGTCCCCTGACTGATTCTAAATATAAACCATACTTAGACAAAGTCTTGCAAAAGATTTGTCAATAGGCCATACTCAAAGGGTAGTTTCCTCTTTAACGAAATACTTCGAGTGCGAAAGCAACGATTTTAGAAACCGACAGTAGTCGATTGGAAAGAGCGGTTAATCCCGCTCTTTTTTCATATCGCCCCTCTTTCAGACATCTAGGAAGCGTTGTCGAGAATACTCATGATTCTTTTCTTCTCTCTAAAAAACCGACTCTCACAAGCCTGATTGTTTATGATCCCATCCACTTTGTATGTATCGAGATTTCGTCTGTAATTTGTATGGATTTTTGTATGGGATAAAAATTAAATCCGCTGTAACTTTATGGGTTACAGCGGATTTGTTTTGACTCTTGGCGGAAAGACAGGGATTCGAACCCTGGGTACCCGTAAGGGTACAACGGTTTTCGAGACCGTCCCGATCGACCACTCCGGCATCTTTCCTTTAGGTCGCTCCTGAAAGCGGATGCAAATTTAAGCATTTTTTTCGATTTGACAAAATATTTCGGCGATTTTTAATAAAAAAAATTCCGGGACACCGCCGAGGGCACTGAAAAAGTAAAGCATTTTTCAGTTTACTCTTAACCGAGTCTACCAA
>CAMWMK010000066.1 GCA_947175295.1 uncultured Porphyromonadaceae bacterium | reverse complement strand
CGCAACCGTCTTGGCGAGACTGCGGGACGCATATCCACTCTCGCATTGGCATGGTATATGAGCGGCGATGAGAAATATGCTCAGAAGGCTACCGAACTGATAGATGTATGGTTTCTCAATCCGGCCACAAAGATGAACCCTAACTTCGAGTATGCTCAGATCACTCCCGGATCAAACGGCAACAAGGGGCGGTGCTATGGTGTGATCGACGGATATTCCTTCATCGAGATGCTCGACGGAGTCGCGCTTCTGAATGGATCCAAGTCCTGGACCGCTAAGAAAGACAAGCAGTTGAAGAAGTGGATGGGCTCGCTCCTCGACTGGATCCTTACCTCCAGGCAGGGGCAGGATGAGGCCAATCAGGCCAATAACCATTCTGTGGCATACGACACTCAGGCTATCGCACTGGCCCTATATGCCGGAAAAGACGATGTGGCTAAGAAGATTATAGCTGAGTTCCCGGAAAAGCGTATGTTCAGGCAGATTGCTCCCGACGGAAGCCAGCCTCATGAGATGAGGCGCACGCTTTCCTATCATTATTCACAATACAACCTCACCCACTTCATCGATATCTTCCTGATGGCGCAGAAACTTGGCATGAAGATCGACGATAAGGTATCGGAAGATGGACGGGGTTTCTACAAGGCGATGGATTTCCTTGCTGCGTATCTCGATAAGGATCAGTCGCAATGGCCCGGAGAGCAGATCTCTGGCTATGAGCAGAAGAAGCAGGATGTAGCGCGTGATCTCTGGCGTGTGGCTGAGTTTATCGATCCTTCGAGGTCTGACTATAAGGAGATGTATCAGAAATCGAGGATATTCAATCCTTCCGATAGGTTCACGCTGCTTTATTATACTCCCGATGACGTTGACGACGCTTTCACTTCCGCTGGAAATTCACTCAACTATGCTATCGCCCGCGTGAAGGATGAGAAGAAGAAGGAGTACAACGCATCAAAGCGGCGGGTCAATCCGCGTACAGTGGATAAGGATGGCAAGATGACTCTCGTGCATCCCCACGATTGGGTGTCCGGTTTCTTCCCTGGAGAACTTTGGATGATGTATGAGTTCACCAACGATCCCTACTGGCGTCGCGAGGCCGTCAGCCACACATGGCCTATAGAGGAAGCCAAGTGGCATGGTGGCACACACGACCTCGGATTCATGATAGGCGACAGCTTCGGAAAGGCCTGGGAGCTAACCGGAGAGCAAAGCTATTTCGATGTGGTGAAGCAGGCGTCGGAGACGCTCTGTACCCGTTTCAGGCCGGAAGTCGGTGCGATCCGCTCATGGGACCACAACCGCGACAAATGGAAATATCCGGTGATCATCGACAATATGATGAATCTTGAGATGCTTTTCAAGATGAGTGAGGCTACGGGCGATCCAAAATTCCGGGATGTGGCTGTAAGCCATGCCGATGTGACGCTTAATAATCATTTCCGTCCCGACGGCTCTTCCTATCATGTGGTGGATTATGATCCCGCCGACGGCTCAGTGCGCATGAAAGTGACCCATCAGGGTAATTCCGACGATTCATTCTGGAGCCGTGGACAGGGTTGGGGGCTCTACGGTTATACGATGTGCTATCGCTTCACTCAGGATAAGCGCTATCTGGATCATGCGCGTAAGATCGCCGATTGGTTTCTGAATATGCCTGAGATGCCTTCCGACCATATTCCCTATTGGGATATGAAGGTGCCAGGGGTTGATATTGCCGACAATCCGGATATTCCACGCGATGCTTCCGCGGCTTCCCTCATAGCATCCGGTCTCTACGAGCTCGCTCTGTATTCCGATACGGAGAAGGCGGCCGACTATAGGAATAAAGCAGATCAGATCCTGGCGTCGCTCGCTACTCCCGAATATAGCCCTCGTCCGGAAGACAACGAAGGCTTCATCCTCCGCCACTCTACGGGTCATCATCCGGGTGGAAGCGAGATCGACGTTCCGCTCGCATATGCCGATTACTATTATCTTGAGGCGCTGCTGCGCAAGCGAAACCTTAAGTAGTCTCTGAAATGAAGACAATATTTTCTAAGCCTGCAGCATCATGCATTCGGGTGGTTGCTGTGGTTAGTGTGATTCTGCTGGCCGGGATATGCTCCCGGTCGGCATTTGCATATACGGCCGAAAACGAAGCGTTGCTATCCCGCCTCGATTCTATTCTGGAGAATCCGGAGGTGTGGGATGGGATGAAGCGCCATCGGATAGCTGAGATCCAGCGCCGAAAGGATAAGGCTGTGACGCTTGAGGAAGACTATTGGCTCAACAAGCAGCTCTACAACGAATATTCCGTCTATGATGCTGACTCCGCCATGACCTACGCGGTGCGAAATCTGGATATTGCCAATCGGTGGGGCGACGAGGATAAGAAGATGGAATGGAACATCAACAGGTCCTTCCTGCTATCCGTCACCGGTTTGCTGCGCGAGGCGCAGGATATAGTGGATTCAATCGATATGAATTCCCTGCCGGAAGACCTCAAGACGAAATACTTCAATCAGGGCGCCTATCTTTACTCCCACTTCGGCCAGTATCAGGGCGACAACAGGCTGACGAAGACCGATTATTATGTTAGGAGCCACGCCTATCAGGATTCGGCCTTCAGGCATGCCCCTGTGTCTGATCCGCTCTATCTGTGGCATAAGTCGTGGGCTCATGAGAACATCGAGGGTGAGGTCCGTGATCAGATCAAGGCCGAACTGATCGCTGCGGTTGATTCTTCGGCTATGGAGACGAGGGAAGACGCCATGAAGGCCTATGCCCTTTCAAGGATATATAAGAGGGAGGGCGACCGTGAAAACAGGCTTAAGTATCTGATCAAGGCTGCCATCTGCGATATTCGCATTTCCAATAAGGATATTGCTTCTCTTGAGGAGATCGGAAAGATGATGCTTGAAGACGACAATATCGACAGGGCCTACACTTACATCGACTTCTGCCAGAAGCGTGCGCAGGAATACCACAACCGTATCAGATCGCTTTCTCTGGCCGCCGCCGAAAAGACTATACGTGAGAAATACAGTGCCCGCGATGCTTCTCAGAGGAAAAAACTCCATATCGCTCTTTGGGTGCTCTTCGCCGTAACTTTGATTCTTGTCTTTGCGGTAGTGATGATAATCCAGAAAAACAAGCGTCTTGTCGATTCCCGAAAGGAACTCGAATCGCTCAACCGTCAGCTTAGCGACAATGTGGCGGAACTCACGTCACTGCGTGAGGCGCAGGAACAGGCCAACAGTCGCCTGAAGGAGATGAACGTAGAGCTGACTGAAGTCAACGATCGCCTGGCTGAGTCTAATCTTATAAAGGAGGAATACGTGGGGCAGATGTTCTCGATCTGCAGCGAATACATCAATAAGATTGATTCGTTCCGGAAGGAAGTGGCCCGTAAGCTGAAGTCCGGACAGTCTGATGCTTTGCTGAAGTCGGTTACGTCTACTTCCATGGTGCAGTCGGAACTTAAGGAATTCTATAGACTGTTCGATTCTATTTTCCTCAATATATTCCCGAATTTCGTCAACGACTTCAATGAGCTTCTCCGTCCCGAGGAGAGAATCACGTTGGCCGACGGGGATCTGCTGAATACTCCTTTGCGCATATACGCTCTTGTGCGCCTTGGTATCAATGACTCGGTGAAGATAGCGGCCCTGCTTCACTGTTCTTCGCAGACTGTCTACAACAACCGTCTGCGGATACGTAACAAAGCAATCGTCCCAAAAGAGGACTTCGCGGATACTGTCAGGACCATCGGACGGTTTAAAATTTAAAAAATCTGAATTAAAAACGGCGGCTTCATTCTGGAGCCGCCGTTTTTAATGTTGCATCTGGTCTTACTTAGGCTTACTTTGTGGTTGTGTAAATATTTGATTTATATGGTTGTTTGGTTTTATCATATTACCTATGCCCGTACTCACGCGGAAAGTATTGATTATTTTATATAATTTTGCATCACATCTTAACCCGACATCAATTTCTAACTTTATAACATAACAATCATGACAAATCAGATGCTTAAACGTAATGTCCGGAGGCTCGTTGCAGCCTGTATGGCGATTGCGTGTGCGCTTGGAGGTCTGTCGGCCATGGCTCAGTCCGCTCCTTTGACAGTGGAGAGTGTGGTGGTGGATAAGACATCGGGCGAACCATTGATCGGAGTGACGGTCATCGACAAGGAGAATCCTTCGAAGGGTACTGCTACAGACTTCGACGGTAAGTTTTCAATCAAGGTTGCTTCTCCCGACAACACACTCGTGTTTTCCTATGTAGGGTACACGTCTCTTGAACTGAAGGCAGGAAAGGTGCCCGCTAAGGTGGAAATGTCGGAGCTCTCCACCGACCTCAACGAACTGGTGGTGGTGGGCTACGCCTCTCAGAAGAAAGTCAACCTTACCGGTGCCGTATCGGCCATCAGCGGTGATGAGATCGCTTCGCGTCCCTCTTCCGATGCATTGTCCGCACTCCAGGGTCAGGTGCCGGGTCTGCAGGTGCTCCGCTCAAGCGGTGAGCCCGGTAGCGAGACTTCCGGCATGCGTATCCGTGGTTTCTCTTCTGCCAACTCTACTTCGACTCTTGTCCTCGTGGATGGTGTGGAATCCGACATCACTCTTGTCAATCCCAACGACATCGAGTCAATCTCTGTCCTCAAGGATGCTGCCGCCTGTGCCATCTATGGTGCTCGAGCTGCTGCCGGTGTGGTTCTCGTGACCACTAAGAAGGGTAAAGACGGAAAGGTCTCTGTTAGCTACAACGGCTATGTCGGCATGAACAATCCCGGCCTGATGCCGGAGCGTGTGCCCGCATGGATCGAGCAGCAGATGATCAATGAGTCGCGTGTACAGACCGGTGCCAACGCCGAGTGGAATCCCGAGCAGAGCTCCTGGGTAGGAAACCCCAACTTCAACTACCGTCCTAACAACACCAACGGTCGCTGGGATCTCTTCGAAAGCACCAACTGGGTAGCTGAAGGCACTAAGAAGCATACCTTCCAGACCAACCATAACCTGAGCGTAAGCGGTGGTAATAAGAATACCAACTATATGATCTCAGGCGGTTATTTCTCTAAGGAGGGTTTCCTGAAATACGGCCCGGACAAGAACGAACGCTACAACTTCCGTATAAACCTCAATACTGAGTTCAATTCCCACATCAGCCTCGGCGTAATCGCAAGCTATGAAGGAAAGTTCATGAAGCAGAATTCCTACGGTTCTACCGGTATCCTTTATCTTCTCTATCGCTCACGTGGTCGTCAGCCGATCTATCAGCCCGAGGAGGATATCAATGAAAGCCCATACAACGGCGACCTTCAGAACAATGCCATCGACATCATGAAGAACGGTGGCGTCAACGACACCCGCTATCAGAACTTTACTGGCAAGGGTACACTGACTATCAAGGACTACTTACTCAAGGGCCTCGCTCTCAGGCTTTCTGCAAGCCGTCGCTCTGATTTCTACAGCGCTCAGAACTCAAAACGTTCGCTCTTCTGGAAAGACCGCCTCGGAACTTCCAACCGTAACAGCGCCAACAATCCGAATTCCTACTATCGCCAGAAGAACAACGCTTATCACGACAACGTAGAGGCCATCCTGACATACAACGGAGATTTCGGTCCTCACGGCGTGGATGTGCTCGCCGGTACTTCCTATGAGCGCTACCGCAAGGATATGATGCAGGCTACAGTGAAGAGCTTGAACTCCAACGACTTCTTCTCATTCAACTACTATGACAATTCCGAAGCTACAAATACTTCTGTCTCCGACGCTATCGACACTTGGTCGATGGGTTCTTTCTTCGGTCGTGTCAACTATAACTTCGACGAGCGCTACCTCTTCGAGGCAAACATCCGCTACGACGGAAGCTCCCGTCTGGCTCCCGGTCGCCGCTGGCATGCATTCCCGTCTTTCTCCGCTGGATGGCGTGTAAGCGAGGAGAAATGGTTTGACGTCAACGCCATCACCAACCTTAAGATCCGTGGATCGTGGGGACAGCTCGGCAATGGAGCTATCCTTGGTCTCTACGACTACATCGCAGTCATCAATCGTGGTCTCAATATGGGAGAGGCAAGCTACTATCAGAGCGCGATGGCTTCTACCGATAAGACTTGGGAGATCATTTCTTCCACCAACATTGGTTTCGACCTCGGTCTGCTCAATAACACCCTTACCGTAACCGCAGACTACTATTGGAAGAAGAACGACAATATGCTTGCCGATGTGACTCTTCCCAATATCGTAGGTATCTCGGTTCCTAAATCCAATGTAGGTACTCTAAAGTCATGGGGCTGGGAGATCGAAGTGGCATACCGCCGTCAGTTCGGTGAAGTTGGTTTCAATGCTTCGGCAAGCTTGAGCGACAGCGACAACAAGGTTGTGAGCTACTCGGGTCAGAATGTGATCAAAGCCGGAGACGTGGCTATCCTTGAAGGATACCCCCTCAATACCATCTGGGGCTATAAGACGGATGGCTATTGGAGCAGCCGCGACGAATATCTCGCTTATAAGGAGGCTAATCCCGGCTACCAGTCGTTCAACGATGCTAAGG
Organism: uncultured Porphyromonadaceae bacterium; assembly: GCA_947175295.1. GTDB lineage: Bacteria > Bacteroidota > Bacteroidia > Bacteroidales > Muribaculaceae > Lepagella. The sequence goes on along the minus strand of CAMWMK010000066.1, from coordinate 11,784 downwards.
TTTCTGGTGGCGACGTGAAGTATCTCGCTCAGGGTAAGGCCGACCATACTATCGGTGCCGGCGGTGGCACTCCCGAGGATCCGGGCGACCTCGTTTACCTCGGATCTTCCAATGCACGCTACTTCTATACTTTCAGCGTGGGCGCTCAGTGGAAAGGTTTCGATCTTTCTGTGATGTTCCAGGGTGTAGGCAAGCGTAAGGTATACGTAGAGCCTTCTCAGATAGCTCCTCTCTGCAATACTTGGGAGATGCCTTGGACCATCAGCACCGACTACTGGACTGAAGATAATCCTAACGCTTCGCTTCCACGACTCTACAGCGGCAACAACTTCAACTATCAGTCGGCCGACCGCTGGGTACAGGATGGCTCATACATCCGCTTGAAAAACATCAGCTTCGGCTATACGATTCCTGTAAGCAAGAAGGTATTCGACCGTCTTCGCGTTTATATCTCCGGCGACGACGTATGGGAACACACCGGCATGCTTAAGGTATTCGACCCCGAGGTGGGCAACAAACCGACCGCCAACTACTATCCGTTCTTCCGCACTTGGACGTTTGGCGTAAACCTAACATTTTAATTAGATTATAGAAATGAACAGAATATTCAGATTCTCACTTTTGGCTGCCTTGCTGATTCCTATGGCGTCGTGCAGCCTGAATATGGAGCCGGAATCTACCATGACGGATGCTGCATATTGGAAGACTGAAGGCGATCTCCGTGGTGCCTGCAACCGTTTTTACGAGCAGATGAACGGCAACAACGATCTCGGCACTGGCTTTTCCCACGACTACCGTTCGGATGAGCTCAGCAACAACGGACGCGCCAACGGTACGAGCGCGGGTAGCTGGCTGATACCTTCCACCAACGGCGCGTGGACCGATGCTTACTGGCGTATATTCATCGCCAACAACATCATTGAGAAGGCTCCCAAGGCAGACGTCTCTGAGGAGGTGCTCAACAAGTATCTGGCAGAAGCTCGTTTCTTCCGCGGTTTCTTCTATTTCGAACTTGTCAAGAAGTATGGCGACGTTCCATTGCTCCTGAAGGCCATCAACGATACCAAGGATCCCGATATCAAGATGCCCCGCACTCCGCGTGCCGAGGTGATCGCCCAGGTGTATGAGGATCTTGAGTTCGCTGCCAAGTGGCTTCCCGATATCGACCACACCGACAAGTGGGGACGCGCATCTTCCGATGCTGCTCTCGCCATGATCGCAAGGGTGGGTCTTTATGAGGGTACGCATGCGAAGTTCCACAACACCGGTATCAATGCCGAGGCTAACCTGAAGAAGAGTGTTGATGCTGCGGAGAAGGTCATTTCCTCTAATAGGTTTGAACTTTATCCCGATTTCGAAGGTCTTTTCCAGATTGAGGCTGAGGGTCGTGGCAATAAGGAGAACATCTTCGTGAAGGAATATGGCCCCAATGGCGCGGCTACCACAACTCACTCCAACAGCCGCCAGATGGAGAATGCAGTTTCCCTTACTCGCAACATGGTAGATCTTTTCCTCTATACCGATGGTCTTCCCCGTGAGAAGTCTCCGCTTAAGGTCAGCCCTGAGACAAGCTATGACGATGTCTTCACCGATCGCGACCCGCGTCTGGGTATGACGATCTACCGCATAGGCGAGGATGCCTACAAGGGACCCTTCAAGCCCTTCGGTTTCTCCACTGGCTATAGCCTTAAGAAGGGTTTCAGCCTTGAGCAGTGGAACACCAGCAATAAGGAATATATCGACAAGATGATCATCCGCTACGCTGAGGTGCTCCTTACATATGCTGAGGCTCTTTACGAGCTCAACGGTCAGATCTCCGACTCTCAGCTTGACATGACTGTCAATGCAGTTCGTCGCCGCGCTGGAATGCCGGCTATGCTTACGAATGCTTTCGTGGCGCAGAACGGTCTCGATATGCGTGAGGAGATACGTCGCGAACGCACGATCGAGTTCATCGATGAAAACAAGCGTTACGATGACATCATTCGTTGGAAGACTGCAGAGGAAGTGCTTCCCGTCAACATCATCGGCGCAAAGTTCATCTCAGATGAGTCTGGCAAGCAGCGTGAGGAGTATGAGTCCCACCTTACTAAGGCTGGTGTTTCGAATGGCGCTGTCAGGTATGGCGATGAGGACGACATCTATGTCATCGAGTATGCTGAAGATCGCCGCTTTGATCCGGCTAAGGATTACCTTTATCCTGTTCCCCTCTATGAGATCGCACAGTCCGGTGGTGCCGTAACTCAGAATCCAGGTTGGAAATAATTGAATAAATATGAATTTTAATATGAAAAATATATTTTTTGCTTTCATGGCCCTCTTCCTTGCTCTGGGATTCTCTTCCTGCAGCAACGATGACTGGACCTACGACAAGAGCCTTGAGCACGTATACTTCTTCGGCCCCCAGGTTTGGGGCTACGATGAGACTAAGAAAGGCAACAACAATGTAGTCTTCTACGATATAGAGCAGGGGGCCACTGCGGAAGTGCCCATGCAGTTCTGGAGCGAGTTCTTCAGAAGCTATGACGTGGTGACTTATTACTACACCACCAGCGAGACACTCGTTCTCGGCAAGGACTACGCTGTAGTCGATGAAAACGGTACAGTCCTGAATCCTGATGCCAACGGCGCTTATTCCTTCACATGGAAGAACGCTCAGAAAGGAATCAAGAACATCTACATCAAGTCGCTCCCCGGTGGTGAGCTCGGAACTGTGACGCTTCTCACGGCTGACCCCGCAGGGGAGACTCCGGTCAATAACAACCTCGATACGACCCTGCAGAGCAAGACCTCTGACTATGAGGTTCGCATCTTCTCACAGAACTACAAGGTAGCCATCAATATTAAATGATATAGTTGGTTTTGATAATGTCGGTAAGGCCGCCCGCGACGGGCGGCCTTACTCTTTTCTCTTTCTCCCATAATCCTTCTCAAAAGGAAATGCTGAAGGCAAAGAAATATTGAAGACAAATGAAGGAGGAGGCATGCATCCGCATGCCTCCTCCTTCATTTGTCTATATTTATCTGCTATCTAATTATGCATTGATCAATATTCCTGCCATGCTGTGATTCCGATGCTCTTCACCGGACGGGCTACGAATGCCTTCACGAAGGCAAGCGCAAGGCGGGCGTTGGTCATCAACGGAATGTTGTGGTCGATGGCCGCGCGGCGCACCTTGTAGCCGTTGGTCAGCTCACGCTTGGTATGGTTCTTCGGAATGTTGATCACGAGGTCTACCTTATGGTCGGCGATGACGTCGAGCACCGAGATTCCCTCTTCATCCGGCCAACCTACCTGGGTTGCCTTTACGCCGTTCTCTGTGAGATACGCATAGGTGCCGGGAGTGGCGTAGATGGGTATGTTCTTGCTCTGGAGCAGGCGGCACGCCTCAAGCATGTTGACTTTCGCACGCGGATGTCCGGAGCTGACGAGCACTCCCTTCTCAGGTACGTGATGGCCCACCGAGATGAGGGCGTTGAGCAGCGCCTCGTCGAAGTCCTTACCGAGACAGCCTACCTCGCCTGTCGACGACATATCTACGCCAAGCACCGGGTCGGCCTTATGCAGACGTGCAAACGAGAACTGCGATGCCTTGACGCCGATGTAGTCGATGTCGAATGTAGACGTGTCTACTACTGCCGGTTTCTCGCCGAGCATGATGCGGGTTGCCGTATCGATGAAGTTTTTCTTGAGCACCTTGCTGACAAACGGGAATGATCGTGACGCACGGAGATTGCACTCGATCACCTTCACATAGTTGTCTTTAGCGAGATACTGGATGTTGAAGGGGCCTGAGATGTTGAGGGCCTCCGCGATGCGGGCGCTGATGCGCTTGATGCGGCGTGCGGTTGCCATATAGATGCGCTGTGCGGGGAAGACGAGGGTAGCGTCGCCGGAGTGTACGCCGGCATACTCCACATGCTCCGAAATCGCGTATTCCACGATTTTGCCGTTTCTTGCCACAGCGTCAAACTCTATCTCCTTCGTATTCTCAAGGAATTCTGAGATCACTACGGGATATTCCTTCGAAACTTTGGCTGCTTGGCCCAGGAACTCATGCATCTGCTCATAATCGTAGCATACATTCATGGCGGCGCCGGAAAGTACGTAGCTCGGACGGATGAGTACCGGGAATCCTACTTCCTCTACGAATTTGTGGATCTCGTCTTCAGTAGTAAGCTCCTTCCAGCGGGGCTGGTCGATGCCGAGCTGGTCGAGCATGGCGGAGAACTTGTGGCGGTTCTCTGCGCGGTCGATTGAGATGGGCGACGTGCCGAGCACGGGCACGTGGCTGCGGTAGAGCTTCATTGCGAGGTTGTTGGGTATCTGGCCGCCCACGCTGACGATGACGCCGTATGGAGTCTCAAGGTCGATGATGTCCATCACGCGCTCGAAGCTGAGTTCATCGAAGTAGAGACGGTCACACATGTCGTAGTCTGTCGATACTGTCTCCGGATTGTAGTTGATCATCACCGCCTTGTAGCCGAGCTTGCGGCAGGTGGTGGCGGCGTTGACCGAACACCAGTCGAACTCTACCGAGCTGCCTATGCGGTAGGCGCCGGAGCCGAGCACTATGATGTTGTTGCGCGCGTTGAATTCGTAAGGTATTGCGTTTTCCTTCGCGTCATAGGTTACGTAAAGGTAGTTGGTTAGTTCCGGATATTCGGATGCAACGGTATTGATGCGGCGCACGAAAGGAGTGACGTTGAGTTCCTTTCTGCGGCTTCTCACCTTCAGCATCTCGTTCTCCATATTGCCGGAGGGGTTCTCGACGAGACGTACGATCTGGAAGTCGGAGAATCCGAGCTTCTTGGCCTCTACGAGTGTCTCGCGGTCGAGGTCGCTTACGCTGCCTCCGCGCTCCTTGAGCTTATTGGCGAAACGCACTATGTTGGCGAGGCGGTCGATAAACCATATGTCGATCTTCGTAAGCTCGGCTACCTTTTCAGGCGCATAGCCTTCCTCGAGAGCCTGCGCGATGGCGAAGATTCGGGAGTCTGTGGGGTGGGTGAGGGCGTGTTCGAGGTCGTCTACGTGGAAGTCGTTGTTGCCTACGAAGCCGTGCATCCCCTGCCCGATCATACGGAGGCCCTTCTGGATGATTTCCTCAAATGACTTGCCGATCGACATGATCTCGCCTACCGACTTCATAGAGCTGCCGATCTCGCGGTCTACGCCTACGAATTTTGAGAGGTCCCAGCGCGGAATCTTTACGATCATGTAGTCCACTTCAGGAGCCTTGGCAGCCGAGTTGGGTGTGCCGGGCTCGCCGATCTGGTCGAGGGTATAGCCGAGCGCGAGCTTGGCGGCTACGAAGGCGAGGGGATAGCCGGAAGCCTTGGAGGCCAGTGCCGACGAGCGGCTGAGGCGCGCGTTGATCTCGATGATGCGGTAGTCGTTGGTCTCCGCGTTGAAGGCATACTGGATGTTGCACTCGCCTACGATGCCGATGTGGCGCACCACCTTCGTGGCGATTTCCTCAAGCATCTTGATCTGCTCGGGCTTGAGCGATACGATTGGTGCCACTACGATGCTCTCGCCCGTATGGATGCCGAGGGGGTCGAAGTTCTCCATCGGCACTACAGTGAAGCAGAGGTCGTTCTTGTCGCGGATCACTTCGAATTCGATCTCTTTCCAGCCCTTGAGCGATTCCTCTACGAGGATCTGCCGTGAGTAGGCGAGGGCGCTCTCGCAGTGCTTGATGAATTCCTCGTCGTTGTTGCAGATGCCCGATCCGAGGCCGCCCAGGGCATAGCCTGAACGCACCATTACCGGATAGCCGATTCTGTGGGCCACCTCGATGGCGTCTTCGAGGCTTTCCACTGCCTGCGACACCGGGGTCTTGATGTCGATTTCATCGAGTTTCTTGACGAAGAGGTCGCGGTCTTCGGTGATCATGATGGCCTCTACCGAGGTGCCGAGCACCTGCACTCCGTATTTCTCAAGCGTGCCGTCGAGATAGAGTTGGGTGCCGCAGTTGAGGGCTGTCTGGCCGCCGAAGGCGAGCAGGATGCCGTCTGGGCGTTCTTTCTTGATCACTTCTTCTACGAATTCCGGGGTGATGGGAAGGAAATAGACTTTGTCCGCAACCCCTTCAGATGTCTGGATGGTCGCGATGTTCGGATTGATGAGTACCGATTCGATTCCTTCTTCGCGGAGCGCCTTGAGCGCCTGCGATCCCGAATAGTCAAATTCGCCCGCCTGTCCTATCTTGAGGGCTCCCGAGCCGAGTAGCAATACTTTTTTCATCGTTCGTTGATGGAATATGAAATTTTTTTCAAAATTAATGCTTTTTGTCCAATTATCCAAATCTATCGAAAAAAAATCCCGAACTCACGCGGGTGAGTCGGGATTGAATTCCTATTTAATGAGGCTGCCGGGCAAGTCGCGCATATTGTAGCGGCTGGCCATCGCCGAGCCATACGCTCCTGCGCTGCGGAAGGCGATGAGGTCGCCGCGCTTCGTAGCCGGAAGAGTCTCGCCTTTGCCGAATACGTCGCTCGATTCGCATATCGGACCCACTACGTCGTAGGTCTTCATCTCGCTTCCGATGGCGGCGCTGAGGTTGTCTATCTTATGGTGGGCTCCATATAGTGCCGGACGTAGGAGGTCCGACATGCCGGCGTCCACTATCACGAAGCTCTTCTCCAGGCCTTGCTTGACGAGCACTACCCGCGATATGAGCGAGCCGCATTGCCCTACGATGGCGCGTCCCAGTTCGCAATGCACTTCCTGCCCCTCGTCAAGGTCGAGATTCGAGAGTATGGTGTCGAAATATGTCCGGAAGTCCGGTATAGGGTTTTCATCCGGATTGTCGTAGTCGATGCCCAGGCCTCCGCCTACGTTGAAGAAGCGGAACTCAACGCCGTCAAGCCTGAATCTGGTCTTAAGCTCGTTGATGCGCTCGCAGAGTATCTTGAAGGGCTCGCTGATGGTGATCTGCGAGCCGATATGGAAATGAAGGCCCCCGAGGTCCAGGCTTTCCGATGCCCTGACCCGTCTTACTGCCTCTTCAAGCATACGCAGGTCTATGCCGAACTTGTTTTCCTTAAGCCCGGTGGTGATGTATTCGTGGGTGTGGGCGTCGATGTTGGGGTTGACGCGGAGGGCTACTGTGGCTTTCCTTCCTTCCTTGGCCGCAAGTTCCTTCAGTATGTCGATTTCCTCCATCGACTCGATGTTGAAGCATCCGATGCCGTGGCGCAGACCTTTGAGTATTTCCTCATCCGTCTTGCCCACTCCGGCATAATATATCTTCTGCGGATCGAAGCCGCATTCCACTGCAAGATCTATCTCGTTGCCGCTCACGCAGTCGGCTCCGTAACCTCGGCCTGCTATGATTCGCATCACTCCCGGGTCGGAATTGGCCTTTACCGCATAGTGCATCCTCATCGGAGTCCCCGCAGTGCATGCGTCGATTGTGTCGAGGGTGCGTTCGAGCAGTTCCCTGTCGTAATAGTAGAAAGGAGTCCTCACTCCTTCGAATATGCTTATGTCCATATTGCACTCAATTATGAATCCGAATCCGAATTCAAAATTCTCAATTCAAAATTCTCAATTCTCAATTAAAAAAGATGATACGAAAGCAGTCGCAGTGCCTTTGTCTTGTCTTCTTTTCTTATGAGGAAGGAGATGTTGTAGTTGCTGCCCCCGTAGGATATCATGCGCACCGGCACGTTGCGCAGTGCCTCCAGGGCCGCGGCCTCGAAGCCTTTGTTGGTCCATTCAAGGTCGCCTACCACGCAGATTATCACCATGTCGCGGTCTATCGTTACTGTTCCCAGTTGGCTCAGCTCGGCCTCGATGCGGGCGAGGTTCTTCTCATTGTCGATGGTCAGCGACACTCCTACCTCCGATGTGGTGATCATGTCGATGGAGGTCTCGTATTTCTCGAATATCTCAAATACCTTCTTCAGAAAGCCATATGCCAGAAGCATGCGTCCCGACTTTATCTTGATTGCGGTGATGTTGTCTTTCGCCGCTACGGCCTTTATGGAGTTGCGGTCGAGTTTGTTTTCAATCAGTGTCCCTTCTGCCGAGGGGTCCATGGTGTTGAGCAGGCGCACCGGCACATTGTGCTGCCGTGCCGGAAGGATGCAGGTCGGATGCAGGATCTTGGCGCCGAAATAGGCGAGCTCCGCTGCTTCCTCGAAGTGGAGGTTGTGCACCGGGGTGGTGCCCTCCACGAAGCGCGGGTCGTTGTTGTGCATGCCGTCTATGTCGGTCCAGATCTCTATCTCGTCGGCTCCGAGCAGAGCGCCGATGAGAGAGGCTGTGTAGTCGCTTCCGCCGCGCTGGAGATTGTCGGTTTCTCCCTTCTCGTTTCGGCAGATGAATCCCTGCGTGATGTAGAGGTCGGCGTCGGGTGCCGCATCCAGGGCTTTCCTCGTAGCCGTTCTGATAAACGCTTCGTCAGGCTCCCCGTGCATGTCTATCTTGATGATGTCGAGTGCCGGGAGAAGCACGGAGTTGATTCCGAGCTCATGAAGGTGGAGGTTCATCATGTTGGTCGACATCAGTTCTCCTTTTGACACTATCTCCTTCTCGAGCCCCACGCTGAAGTCTTTCTCTGCAAGCGCTTTTAGCTCGGCGAAGATTCCGTTGATGATCTCGTTCGCCTGTGCCTTGTAGTCGTCGGAGGCGTAGAGCTCCTCGATGGTGGCGCGGTATTTTCCGTGAAGTGCCTCGATGAGTTGCGATGCGTTCTCTCGGTCGCCCTTTTCGACGGAGTCGGAGATTTCAAGCAGGGAGTTGGTGGTGCCGCTCATGGCTGAGAGTACTACGATATCTTTCTTGCAGTCGGATATGAGTTTGCCGACATTCCTGATTCTTTCGGCGCTTCCTACCGAAGTGCCTCCAAATTTCTTTACCTTCATTCGTTCCTGTTTTTTTACCTGCGGTTTTGTTTTTCGTGCAAAATTACAAAAAATCTTCCATCAAATCAAAAACTACGGTGATTTTTATAAAAATCACCGTAGTTTTCAAAAAAAAGTGAATCTTCCTCAATCATGGCGGGTCTGTCATTCACACGGAGCCGGATTCTCGATAAGTAGAGGCTCTTTGCCGATCAGCCTGAAGAGGTCTCTATTCCGGATTGCTATGAATCCGCATGGATCTCCGTCTGTGATCACTATCCTTTCCCTCGACGCTACGTCCCTGTCCATCACGAATGTCACGTCCTTTGCCTCATCCCTCATTAGCCCGAAAGGAGTGGCCGCTCCGTGTGCCGTGCCCAGAATGTTCATCATAAGTTCCTCATCGGCAAATGATACGCGCGGTATCTGGAGCGACGCCCCGAACTCCTTGGTGATGAATGGCTTTCGTGCATGCGTGACGTAGAGCCAGAACTTGTTCTTCTGTCGGTTCGTAAGCAGGATGGTCTTCACTGTGTCTATCCCGAAAGCCCGGTCTATGTTCAGGCAGTCGTCCATGGATATGCCTGGATCGCTTTCTATCCTTGTGTATTCCGTTCCGTCCTTCTCCAGCCTCTCGTAGATCATCTTCTGAGTCTCCGTCTTGAATTCCGCGGGAGCCCCGGTCATTATCTCGCTCGTATAAAATCCCATAATCTTTTTTTCTTGTTTTGTTTTTTTTCTCCTTCCCCAGGCTCCATTCCCTTCAGCGGCCCGCTCGATATGAGTGGTGTCCGCCGTGCAAAGATAGTTATTTTCCTGAAATCCTCCAAATTTATCCTTCTCTATGTGGTGTCTCGGCCTCCTTCCGGGATGAAAAATCCTTTAAATATTTCCTTTTTCGCCGATTTTTCACTAAATTTGTGGCGTGAACGGCGTGGACTCCCTTTTCTATCATGGGGAAGCCGCGCGAAACCTATCATCCGTTATGATTCTTGAAAAAAAGAACTTTTGGAAAAACAGTAAACTTACAGGCCACATCGCAGCCCTGTTCACCGTCATGTGCTGGGGGTGCAGCTTCATCGCATCCAAGGTCCTCATGGAAGGCGCTTCAATGACTCCGGTTGAGGTTTACGTCTATCGCTTCTCCATAGCTTACGTCATGATGCTCGCCTTCACCTTCAGGGAGTTCCGCTCCAAATCGTGGAAGGATGAGTTTCAGATGGCTCTTTGCGGCATATGTTCAGGCACTCTCTATTTCCTTATGGAGAACTATGCGCTCAAGTATACTACTACCGGCAACGTCTCGCTCCTGTCGTCGATATCCCCCATATTCACCGCCATATTGCTCTCTGTGATTTATAAGACGCGCATGAAGCGGGGCGAGGTGATAGGCTCCGGAGTGGCTTTCTTAGGGGTCGCGCTCGTGATCATGAGCGAATCGATAAGCAAGGGCCTCGGCATGGAGATTCATCCTATTGGCGATATTCTCGCCATTTCTTGCGCCGTGTCGTGGGCGGTCTATTCCATCGCCATCAAGAGGCTCATCCCTATCTACAGCACTCTCTTCCTCACCCGTAAACTCTTCTTCTACGGCCTCGTCACTTCCCTCCCTCTGCTCCTTATTCAGAACGAACCCCTCCATCTCAAGGTCCTTTTTGATCTCTCCCAGCCAACCTACCTCCTCAACCTTCTTTTCCTTGCGGTCATGTGCTCCTCGATGGCCTATCTGCTCTGGAATGAATCCATGAAGATCATCGGGCCCCTTGCTACCAACAACTACATGTATCTTCAGCCCCCTGTCACCATGGTGGCAGGTTGGCTCCTGCTTGGTGAAACCATCTATCCGTTCGGATACGTGGGATGTGCCCTTGTGCTTCTCGGCCTCATAATGGCCGACAAAATGAAAAAACATTGATGCCTATGAAAGAAGATATTATAGAAGACAGCGGCCGTCTCGACTATGGATATGTCGGACTGCCGATGAACGTCGACGAGATCCTGGGGAAGGATTTCTGGATCTTCGACAATATCACCGCCGCCATGCTCCCTTCTTTTACGGAGCCGATGAAGCTTATGGCCAATATCTCGATTTTCGTCCGAAGTGGAAAGTTCAAGTTCAGCAACAACCTGATCACATATGATTTCCAGGGCCCTGCCATCGTGAATGCCCGCAATGGCGAGACCCTTCAGTTGCTCAGTCTATCCCCCGATTTCTCCGCATCGTTTATCGTGATGTCTAAGTTCTTCGTGGAAGACATTTTCCTTCACATCAACGATATGCAGAATCTCAGCGCCGTCGCCAGGCACCCCGTAATAGCTGTCCCCGAAGATCTCTTGCCTAAGTTTGAGAATCTTTATCAGTCGCTGCGTCTCGTTTCCTCCGACACCCGCAATCCCCAGCTCCTTAAGGCCTTGCAGCATTCCATCATCGCATTCTATTATAGGTATGCCTATCGCTGCTATCGACTCCACGAAGCCGCCCCCGATTCCGCCACCCGCCTCAGCGACCGCTTCATTATGCTCGTGAAGGATAAGTTCCGTACGGAGCGGTTCCTCGAATATTATGCCGAACAGCTCGGAGTGACGCCGAAACATCTGTCGCGCACCGTAAAGGCTCAGACCGGATACTCCGCCGCCTCATGGATCGAACGCTTCCTCATCCTCGAGGCCAAGATCCTCCTCAAGTCTACCAACCTCACAGTGCAGCAGATAAGCGACAACCTCAATTTCCCCACCCAGTCCTTCTTCGGAAAATACTTCAAGAAAAATGTCGGCGTCTCCCCGAAATTCTATAGGAATTCCTGACTGCCCCTCCACCCGCTATCCCCTCTCTCTCCCCGTCCCTGTCGCGTAGACACAACACCGAGCCCCCCAGCCAAGCGGCCAGAGGCTGAGCCGGCGCCAGCGTGCAAAAAAACATGGGGGGGG
>CAMWMK010000065.1 GCA_947175295.1 uncultured Porphyromonadaceae bacterium | reverse complement strand
CATCGGAATCGGAATCGTCCCTACCGTTTCTGGCAAGTTCTCTCACTTGTCATCTACAATATAACGCGGTTCGCACTGAAATAGTATTGGGTAGATAATTTCAGATCCAAATATTATTCCAATTATTTTCTTGAGAGATTCCATTTAGGGGATTTGGAAAAATAGTGGTATGCATTTTTGTAGCCTTTCCAGATTTTCCTTCAAGCCAAATTGAAATTAGTCCCACATCTCCAGATGGCTTAACATGTGGCTTGTCCTTTCCACAATTTGTGAGATACCAATATTCAGATGCTACTATTAAATCAATAACTTGTTGTCGGTTCAGGATGAATACTCTAAATTCCGGGTTTGACTCTGTTCCATTACATTCTACGAAGGCCCATGAACATTGTACTTTTTCTTCTGTACGTTTTCTGCCTTTTATTTCATCAAAACATCCATTCTCATCGATAAAGTCACCATGAGTCATCCCAACTCTAAAGGAATTAGAGAAAGTCGTTTTTACTTGAAGAGGGTAAGCCTTACCTTGTCCATTCTTTCTACATAAAAGATCATAGTAGGCAGTATTTTTTACAGTGAAATTTGTATTGGCAATATCATGTCCCAACAATAATAACCTCATCGTTAGATACATTTCACCTATCGCTCCCTTTGCTTGCCTCGTGTATTGAATATTGCTTTTAAACATGCTGATTTATAATTTATGAGTATTTTTCCATTCTTTTGCAGATTTTGTAAGACGATATTTCTGTTTCGGATGATTGGGCCGATCGGCATATAACCGTTCAATGGCATTTTCTGCCAATGCTGTTTTAATGTAGCTCTCCCTAAAGTGCTTTGGGTCTGCATAACCACATAGCTCGGTTAATTCCCTTATTGAATAATTTTGATCTCCAATTACTTTAACAAGTTGTATAACTTGGGGCGAACTTGGGGCGAACTTGGGGCGAACTTAGGGGGTACTTGGTCGGTACTTGGTCGGTGGTTGAGCGGTTCGTTCTCTTGCTTGGTCGGCAGTTGAGTGGAATATGAATCCAACTTAACCGGTCGTTTGAAGGTGACGTAGACGAAGCCGCCGTCCCAACGCCATGTGGGGTCTTCGACGCCTTGCTCGCGGCAGGCTTCGATGATGCGGTGGATGCCGCTGCCCCAGCTTTCAAGGAGAGTGGAGCGGTAGAGAGCCTGCGCCATATTGCGATTGTATGGGTATGACTCGTGCGAGTATTTTACGTTCTCAATCGGAATCTGAGGTGGGAAGACTCCGGGATTGGCAATCTCTACACGATCGTCATAGACAGCGATACTGATTGTCAGATTCTGTTTCTCCCATTGGCGATGACACAAGGCATTGATCAGCGCTTCTCTCAATGCACGGACAGGCACTTCAAGTCGCTCTTCTCTCATCAGGCTTCTATTCGTTATCTTGCCGCTGAGATTAAGATGCTTGAAGAAGAAAGCCATGCCAGCGTCAAGAAGGTCGAAGAAGTTTCCTTCCACACGTTGATTGTCGATGAATTCAAGTTTATTGTTGCCAAGGAAACGAGCCAACCTTAACTGGAAATTGTCGTAGGGATAGATATTGTTTGAGAAAAGCATGGCTGCACCGTTGGTCGGCACGCCATTGACCGTAAGTTTCCACTTTGCCAAAGTGTCTTCAATCGGCGCTGACAATGCAGACTCCGGGATTCGTCCGCCCTCAACTCCAAGACGGATGCAACCAAGTATCCTGTCGCGGTTCAGATCAGAGAGACTCACACCCTTAGCCGGAAATGTCTCCCAAGCATATGACTGCGGCTCGTATGCCCTGAGACGATCCTCATACATATCGCGAGGCATTATCTTAGTTGTACTTTCAAGGTTGTAGTAAGGTCGGCCTCTATATGTATAAGGACGGTCTCCCCACTTCCAACCATCGAAATGGAAAGCTATCACTTTGTTACCCGGATACTCCGGAACATCAACATAGATCGGTTGAATATCATACGCGGGCTCAATACCAGCCAATGCCTGAGAAATCTCCCGATTGGTATCGTCCGTCACTTGCTGGCCAACAATTTTTAGTGACTTCGGCGTGATACCGAAAATCAGCCATCCGCCCTCCGTATTCAGGAACGCGCACGCGGCGTGCATACCGTCTTTCAGTTCGCCGGTAGTCTTCTTCAGTTCCAGAGTCCGCGACTCATCCGAAGCAATCAAAGCCGTTATGTCGTTAATTGTCATCTTTTGGGTTCCTCTGTTAATGTTGTCCGCGTTTGGTTGACATTATTATTACTCATCATTTGTGTCATTAAAGTTGCCATAGTATTTTGATTCTTAATATTTTGATAAGAGGAAACGTCCCAAAACAAGTAGCTATCCCATAAACCTATTTCGATTTCTTTTATCAGTTTATCTAATTTTTTTGAATCAGGATGGCCATCAATATTATAATAAAGGGGATTTGCTATCTTATCTCTAAAAACCCAAATAGTCTCTAATTCTCCAGGACTAAATTCATCTTGCCAATTAGGCACATGTCGAATCGTATTATCGGATTGAACAAAGATACTCTTTTGTAAGACGTTTTTAACATATCTTTGTGCTAGTTTTCTCAAGGTCATTAATCTAAGATTTGAAGAAAAATGTTGCTCGACATCATTAAAGAAAAGATGATCACAAAGCCCCTTGCTTAACTGCGTTATGATATCATCTAAAAAATCTATAGAAATTACTTCGTCACATAAACACACTTCATTAATATTGAATGGTTGGGAGAAAGGAATTTCTATAGGAATTCCAAGTTTATTTAATGCTACGAGGACGGCACGTTTTTCAGACAAAGTAAGTTTATTGTTAAACTCATTTTGTGCTTCAACAAAGGATTTCCCTTTATAAGATTTAAATATTTCAACTGCTTGGATTGCTATATCTCGAATCTTTTCTTTATCAGATTCTTGATACTTATGTAAGAAGTAAGCTCCACAAAAAGTGCCAATTAAGGCTCCTGCAATACCTGAAATCAAAGGTATTAACCAAGATGAAATAGTAATAGTTGTAGCTGTGTCCATTAGTTTATTCCTTTATTTTTATTCTTAGCTTCCTGAATATCAATGCGAGCATGTCGACCATGCTTCTCCATTAAATAGAGAAGGTGGCCTCCATTGAGAAGGGTTATGGGTTTGCCTTGGGCAAATTTATATGAATCTGGTCCATAGTCGGATGTCGTAATCAGAATTCCCTTATTTGCACCTTCGTTGATTATTGTTCCATACAAATCTCTGACAGCAGAGACCGAGACTGTATTGGTATATCGCTTAGCCTGAATAATAATTTTTCCTCCCCTGATAGGATCCGGATCAAATACGATTGCGTCTACACCTCCGTCTCTACTGGATTGAGTTACATTGACTTCTCCGCCCTTGTCGGAGAATTCCCATTCGAATACCTGTCTAACCAGATGTTCGAACTCTTCCCAATCCATTTCTGCCA
Source organism: uncultured Porphyromonadaceae bacterium (assembly GCA_947175295.1). Lineage (GTDB taxonomy): Bacteria > Bacteroidota > Bacteroidia > Bacteroidales > Muribaculaceae > Lepagella. The sequence goes on along the minus strand of CAMWMK010000065.1, from coordinate 15,095 downwards.
GATTGGTATATTGATCGGTATCTACATCTTTTGACTTAACAAAGCGTTTGTCTATGAACGAGGGTGTAATAATGGGTCTTATTTCAGTGTACTCATATAGTTTTGAGGCACTAACTCCTTTTAAACGCTTGAAACATTCCTTGGGGTCAATGAATTCAAGATTGAGAGATTCAATCTGTTCTCGGTTGACATTAACAGAAAGTATATACTTTTCTTCCATTTGCCCTGTAACTGGGCTTCGATCTTTTATCTTCCCATTGAAGCATATATGGTTTATGTATCTTTTATCATCGTAATGACAAATCTCTGCTAAAGTTCTCAGAGTTATGGTATAATTCAATGTTTCATACATTTTCGTTTCTTTAGCAGATGATATTCTATTCCAATCAAAATTTTTATTAACAACTTCGTTGGGGATCTCATTTTTATTAGGTAATGTGTAATCAATTATAAGTGTTGAAGTATCTTCTTTATACTCCATATTAATTCCCTTTTTGAATAAAAAACTATAAAAGGAATCCTCTAGAAGAAAAGTTAAATAGTTAGAAATACCATCTTCAGAAAATTTATACGCATCTCTTAGATGGTTAAATTTTTCGATCTTTTCGTTTTGAAAACGTAATATTCTATCATAATAGGACTCAGTTAGATCTATTAACTGCTGATATTGTATGGAATGCAACTCTGTATTGTCCTTATCAAAATGTAAAAAAGGAATTGCAAAAAGGGTATTAAGGATAAAAGCTGTACTGACATAATATCCTTCTTGGCTACAATTGTCAAAAATTTTGTTTATTAATGAATAAATAGATGTAAATGAGTATAGACAGCTAGGGGAATAAGGAATAATCTCATTAATGAAAAATTGGATGATATCTTTCTGATAGTCTGTTGCATTCTTCCTTATACAGAATTTTAGCCACTTCTGAGTATAGGAACATAAAACACCATTTTCCGCTGAGTAGAAAACGTAAAAAGGATTGGAAACATTATTGTTGTTCCAATTATTTTGACACCACCATAGATAACCATCATTCCAGTCAAGGATTCTTGGAATTTTATGGAATTTGTTTAGTTTCCCTTTTTCAAAATTTGTTATTTCGCTATATTCTTTTCTTATGGTTTCTAATTCTTTAGAGACTTCGACTATATGATAAGAAGGCATATTAATAACTTATTATAATGAAGACCAGTTACAGATTAATTCTCTATTTTCTGTGTTAAGCAATTTCGCAATATTGTTAAGAGTATATAAATCTGGTTGGGAAGTGTTGGTACACCATTTGGAGACAGTGACGGGGTCTTTGCCTAATTGCTCTGCGAGCCATTTGCCGGTATGACCGGTTTCTGCCAATACTGCTTTTATTCTATTTAGTTTCTGACGTTCTGTTTTTGTCCCCATTGGATAATAAATTAAATTTGAGCGCAAAGTTACTATATTTCCTGGACGTATACAAGAATAGGCAATATGTTGTTAAGCATAATTCGTCTATTCACCGGAGGTTTACATTTTTGTATCTATGGGGTATTTGTGAGTTAATTTAGCTATAGTCCGATATGGAGAATAGAGAGAAAGGAAAGAGAATGGTGGTTTTGTTGAAACTGCCAACCGCCAGTTTCTTTATGGTGATTACGACTTTGAAGTAATCGCAACACTGAGCATTGCAAGGGTTATGAGGCACAAATCTAATTTTGCGTGCCTCATAACACACCTTATCTTCCGATATGTGAGATAACTATGTTATGTTTCAGATAGTTATAAATTATTGGAGTACTCATGGTGTAATAATTAGTTGGATGAATTCAAAATGGGATCTTTGATTTAGCATAATTTAACGGTGTTTTATTTTATTTAATTCTAATGTTTTCGATTTCATTTCTGTAAATTTGAGCGTCTGAATAGCAGACGGATAAAGAATTTTTAGTAATTTTGCACTTGGATTGGCTTTGGTCAATTCACGACATATTGAAAAAATAGAAGCGTTATGCTTATCTTGTAGTTTGAGAACGTAGGAAATTCCAAAACCGCACAGGGATAGCATAGTGGTTCTCGCGCGCATAGCGTGGGCTACTATTATTGCATCTGTGCAAATGGCTGCCTACGACCTTCAAACTACGACGTGGCATAGTTGGCTCACGTTTTGTTTAATTCCAATATATGATACAGGTTAAGATATGATGGAGGCAATAGCAAATGATATAATTCTCTCCTTTCACGAGGGACGATTAGAGAATATCCAGCGTAACTGGAATAAGTTGACCAATTGCCTGAATAAGCTTTCTTCTTATGAAGAAATAGAGTCCTTATCACTAGTGGCAGAGGCGATGTTCCTATACGGGGATAAATATTCCAATAAGAATCCAGAAGAGGAACGAGTAAGAACTCTTACAACAGCCTATATCTTATGGCTAGGATTAAGTAACAGCTTAGAATCGGAAAGGGCTAAGTTAGCTGCGATGCTTTTACTATATTCCGAGAAGAAATTTAAATATTTACTGCCTTTATTTCATTACACACTTTCTAAAGAGGAATCCAATTATCCACCTTCTGCTCTTCCAAAGGTAAGTGATGAAAAAGCTCAAAAGCTACAAAGAAACTATGATGCTATTAAGTTATACTTGCATAAATTGATATGTCCGTATAATCATTTGCTTGAGCCGAACATACTAGAGAGGATAAAAAAGGATTGGGAAAAGAATAAAGGAAATTTTGATACTCTTAATACTGACGAGATTGTTTGTACTGGAGACGGATTACTCAAACAAGCCTGTCAGCGAATGATTGCATATGGGAAACATCCTCTGCAATCAGTTGGGGAATTGACCACCCCGTTTGCAAGACTAACAAGAAATTTAATAAAAAATAAATTTGTCTTCCATGCGGAGAGTTATCTCATAACGGAAAGGGGTCATTATAGTGAAGGTGAAACACAGGCGATACTCTCTTTTGATGTGAGGGATAACTGTTTGGTGACCAATATTGATGGAATAAATGCTGATTTTATTAGGCCTAATTTGAGTCAGCAAATAACTCACTGCGTTGTCGATAAGCTCAAATACCAGGTTGATTTGCACCTTGAACATCGTAGTTCTTTGGGTGATGGTGAGAACGTTCCTGGTAGTATAGACATATTCGTTGTAAACAATACAGTAACGCAATTGAGATTTTTCTTTATAGTTGGCAAAGAAGGCAGGCCCCGACTAATTCATTTTTATGGTAGAGGGTATTTTAGTTGTTAACACGGTGGTTTTAAAATATTGTTTATCATGAGAAGAACTCCTACAGAAGCTGAACTGGAATACATTCCCAATGTATCCTTCAAGAGAAACGCAATTTGCCAGAATTATATGCAGTACGGTATGGATGGCGACATACAGGATTATCTCGCCGAACAGTTGGATGCAAACCCTAAATTGCTTGCTTGGCTATTTGACGATGCGTCTCTTATTGGTAAAAGCCATCTCGCACTTGACTGCGGTAGATTCGAAGCATTCCAAGATTTCTATAATTCACTCAGTATATATGATGATTGAAACATCTCTTATCAAACTTGATGAAGCCGTAGACGAAGGTTTAAAACTTTCAGCTGGTTCTAAGGTTTTATTGCCTACAGGGGATGAAGCCGAAATATATGGATTCATCGCTAGTGATGATGATATACTTAGTATCAATGTTGATACTCCCCCCTTAGGTGAATGTCAGGTATTCTCGAACAGAGTTATTTTCTTTTTAGAAAAGCAACTCCTTAGATTCCCTATATTCAAGAGTGTTTGCAAGACTTCCGCAGATCGTTATGGAGTTTACTTGCTCTATGTACCTAAATTATTCCATCTGTCATCGGAGTGGCATCGAAAATACTATAAAGAGTCTATGAGTAAGGAGAAGCCCCATCCCCAAGTTTGGAAAATTGAAGGAATCCGAATAGAAGAAAATGTTGCCTATTATTACCCTGATGAGTCAGATTTGTATTTTGAGTCTAATTCCAAACTTGAAGGGATTGGATCAGGATTTGTTGTTGTGACAAGACGCATCTCACCACTCTCGGGAGATATAAAATATGAGATATTTGATTCTCATAGTGTAGTGATAGAACGATAATGATGATCTGTAATTTTGCTTCACTCGAAGATAAATTTAATTTCGGTAGATACCAAGGCCTCAGTTTAGCCGATGTCTTGGATATTAACTCCTCTTATCTGAGCTGGTGCATCAAGCATTGTACTGGTATGATCTTTCAATTGACAGATTCTGCGGTTGAAGAGATAAGAGCAGTTTACCCGAAGTTTATTATGGATAGTCTCTTTGAAGATAAAAGAATATGGAATCTTTATCGACATCATAATGAGGAATTGAACGATAAGTATGTGGCAGATTGGGATGATTCATCGGATTATGAGGAGGCACGTACGTATGATCGGTATGGAGGGTCATGGGCGCAAGATGTTGAAGGTTACTCGGATGATGAGATAGATACTATCTTTGATGGAGATGCAAGTGCCTTTTGGAATATTGATTAATTTACGGTCGAGTAACCTCAAAGGCTATTCGACCGTAAACATTATATTCCCATGGTCTTACGTGATAGAGAATATGAGCTACGTATTCCCATCTTTTCAAGGAGTTTGCGAGTCATATCGCGGAACCACTGAAAGACGCTGACACACCGTCAATCTTCAGGATGAAGAAGTGTTTCTTCTCCGGATCACGTTCAAGTTTCGTTTCGGAGTGTTCGGTTGAGAACTTCTGATTATGCTCAGGTGAAAAGAGCTTTCCGGAAAATCCCACCGACTGCTGAGCAAGAATACGCTGTGTCATCTGGTTGGGGAAGCCTATATGGGTGCAGTACCGTTCCCATACAATCAAATCTGGCACATCCGGGCAATATCGCTCAATCTCAGCCTTGTATTGGGCTAAGTCGGTATCAACCGCGCTCAGCATCTTCCGCAACTCAAGGCTTTCGACTTCTACTGATAGTTTTGTGTTGGCAGACACAAGGCGGTCGTATGCCTCCATCAACTGCGTTACTTCCGGCACGAGGGTATTGTTCGTCGCAATGAGCTCTTTTTTTTGTACGTGTCAAAGTCTCGCAATCAGTCTTAAGCCTTTCGTTGGTCTCCTTGTATACCTCGCGCTTCCCATCGAGATAACGGTTATCAACCTCAAGTTTCCGGTTACCTGATTCAAGCGCGGTTTTCTCCCGGCTTAGTTTTTTCTTCTCGGTGGAGAGTTTCGTCACGTCCTGTTCAAGACCTTTCTTCTCTGTATGAGTATCGGCGATACTCATTCGACTCCCTGCCAATATACGTCAAAGGAGAGTCTGGTGCTCAGAACAAAAAAATCCGAATTCTTTCGAATTCGGATTTGAACTGTGGTCCCACTTGGGCTTGAACCAAGGACTCCCTGATTATGAGTCAGGTGCTCTAACCAACTGAGCTATAGGACCAATGCTTAACGCGCAGGGTTGGTTCCTCATCTGTCTAACCCCTTAGCCTATGGCCTCTGCGCGTTTGCGAGTGCAAAGTTAAGGATAATTTTTCGATTGTGCAAATGTTTTGAGGAAAATTTTTGTTGATTGATGAAAAAATTGTAATTTTGCGGGTGAATGTTACCTTCGCAGGTAAGAAAAAACGTATGTTATGACGGTTAGAGAGGAATTGATCGAGATACGCCGAAGGCTCGACGGAATATATGACCGACGCGAACGCGAAGCGGTGGTGCTCCTTATCTTCAGCTTCGTCAAGGGCTGGAGCAGGGTAGACCTTATCATTAATGAAGGAAAGGAACTTTCCGACTTCACAAAGAAGGAAATCGACGGAATCGTAGACCGACTTATACTTGGCGAACCTATCCAGTATATCACGGGCAATGCACGTTTCTATGGAATGGATTTCAAGGTAGGCCCCGGAGTGCTTATACCGCGTCCGGAAACCGAGGAACTCGTAGACTGGATAGCCGACGACTCCAAGGGTACTGCAGACCTGAGAGTACTTGACATAGGCACCGGGTCGGGCTGTATCGCCGTTTCGCTTGCGCGCGCTCTGGAGTTTGCCGATGTCCGCGCCATTGACCTCAGTCAAGCCGCCATCGGATATGCTGAGGAAAACGCCAAAGACCTTAAGGCAAAGGTGAGGTTCACAGAGGCCGATATGTATGAATGGGAGCCGGAACCCGAATCTCTGGATATCGTGGTCAGCAATCCCCCATATATCGCTCCGGACGAAATCGCCGACATGGAAGTGCGTGTAAAGGATTTCGAACCGCATGAGGCCCTCTTTGTCACAGCCGACGATCCGATACGCCCATACAAGAGGATAGAGGAGATTGCAAGGCGCGGGCTCCGGCCGGGAGGACGCGTCTATCTCGAACTCAACCCCCGCTATGCGGAGGATGTGGCGGCCTACTATCAGTCCAAAGGTTGGAACGGCGTGGAGGTCAGGCTGGATTCCTATGGTAAGAAACGTTTTCTAAAGGGTACCATATGAAGCGTAGACCGACCGCCGACGAGATGCTGGTGAGGATGGCCGGACTCTGCGCCGGAGCCGAGCAATGCGTAGCCGACATAAGGAGCAAGATACTCCGGCAGGGTTTTCCACCGGAAGAAGCCGACCGGATGATCGGGTATCTGCGTGAGAACAGATATCTCGACGATGACCGTTACGCAAGGGCATATGCTACGGATAAGGTGCGCTTCTCAGGCTGGGGACGCATGAAGGTGCGCATGGGTCTCCGCGCCAAGGGCATGGGCGACCGCACCATAACGCAGGCTTTGGAGTATATATCCGAAGCCGACTATGGCGAGGCCCTGCGGAAAGTGATGTCGGCCAAAGCGAAGAGCCTCGACCTCTCCGACGTCAAAGACCGCCAGAAGCTTTACAGGCATCTCGCCTCGCGGGGATTCGAATCGCAGATGATAATCGCCGCCATGCGGAAACTGATGGCGCGGCTTGCCGAAGGAGAGGGATGAAGGGGATACTAAGCGACATAGCCGGATTCTTCATGCCCCGCACGTGTCATATGTGCGGTTGTACGTTGCGTGAGTCGGAGCGTACGCTGTGCGTGCGATGCGTGGAGACGCTTCCCCGGTCGCTCTACCACCGCATGCCACTCAATCCCATGGAGAGGAGGTTTGCCGGAATAGTTCCTTTCGTGAGGGCCACCGGTCACTTCATCTATTCCCGCAATTCCGAACTCGCCGCCGCTATCCACGACATGAAATACCGCGGCTTCCCATCCGTAGGGCATCGTCTTGGCGAGATAGTGGGCGAGGAGCTGCATATGGCCGGCTTCTTCAGCGGAGCTGACTGCGTAGCCGGAGTACCGATGCACTGGTGGAAGCAGGCACGCCGCGGCTACAACCAGACCGACTTCATAGCGCGGGGAATAGCGGAAGCCACGGGGCTTCCGGTGGTGGATGCGCTGGAGGCTTCACGCTCCCATAAGACCCAGACCGCCATGACGCTCGAACAGCGTCTGGCCAACCTCGCCGGCTCCTTTCGGGTGAAGGATCCTGATGCTCTGAGGGGCAAGGGACTCGTGATAGTAGATGATGTCTGCACCACCGGCTCCACCCTGCGGTCGCTTGCCGCAGAAGTGGCGGCCGCCGTCCCCGACTGCCAGATATATCTGCTATCGCTCTGCGTGACAGTATAGAAATGGCGGAAGAGAGCGAGGTGAGAAAAAGGAGTTGTATGAAAAAATATTAAAAAATATTTGCAGGTTTGTCCATAATGTCGTAAATTTGCGTTATAATTGGCAGAATATGTTGATTAAGCAGGAACTCTCCTCCGCAATAACATCATCTCTTCTCCACTAAAATGTGATATTATGAATACTCCGGATAAAATGCTTGCAGAAAAACTTCTGCATATCAGTGCGATTAAACTTCAGCCTTTCATACCTTTCGTATGGAGTTCGGGCTGGAACTCACCCATCTACAACGACAACCGCAAGGCCCTCTCATATCCCGACGTGCGCAATTTCATCAAGATCGAAATGGCGCGCCTCATAATGGAGAGCTATCCCGAGGTTGACGCCATCGCCTCCGTAGCCAACGGTGCCATAGCATGGGGTCTTCTCGCCGCCGACGTAATGGGTCTGCCGTTTGCTTATGTCCGCGACACTCCGAAAGACCATGGTCTGGAGAATACGATCGAAGGCAACCTCAAGCCAGGCTGGAAGGTAGTGGTGGTGGAAGACCTTATTTCCACCGGGGGCAACGCCCTGCGCGCCATCGAGGCGGTGAACAACGCCGGCTGCGAGGCAATCGGCATCGCCGCCCTCTTCGACTATGAATTCCCGATCGCCATCAAGCGTTTCCGTGAGGCCAACATCAATTCGGTGGCCCTCTGCACGTATACGGCGATGCTGGATGAAGCCGAGAGGATCCAGTTCATCAGTCAGGCCGAAGGAGAAATGCTCCGCGAATGGCGCAAGAACCCCGACACGTGGGTGCCCGACAAGCCGGAAGCCTTCTGACAGGAACAACGCATCCCTGACAATCTATAACCGACAACTTATAACTGATAACCGACAACATACATGGCAACATATAAAAGCGACGAAGTGGCGCTGAAGGCATCTGCCGAAAGCGTCTACTCACGCCTAAGCAATTTCGAATCGCTCAGAAACCTGCTCGATCAGGTTCCGGCCGACCAGATTCCGGCCGACAAGAAAGAGATGTTTGACAGCATCCGCCTTACGGAAGACAGCATAGAGCTTCCCGGCGGCCCCGTGGGCTCCATCCGGCTCCGCGTCACGGAGCGCACCGCTCCCTCGCGCATCACCCTCAAGGGCGAGGGCACACCCGTGCCTCTCCAGCTCCAGCTTGATATACATCCCGTCGACGATGCGTCATGCCGTGCGCAGGCGAAAGTAGACATCGAAATCCCGATGATGCTGAAGCCGATGATCTCCGGCCCCATGCAGAAGATGACGGAGCAGTTTGCGAGCGTGCTGCGTTCGATACCGTTCTCATAAACCCATAAATAAGAATATACAATCCAGAAGATGCTTAGTCGCGGCTTTCTATCCTTTCTGAAGAAGGGTAGCCTCTGTCTGTCGCTGATAGCCATGCTGTCGGCGGCTTCGTCGTGCAATCAGGTCGACGACGACCGCATCCCCTCGCTTCCCGTCTACATCGACCTCCGGGGAGCGGGAATGTGGAACAGCTACGGAGTGGCCGGAGTCGGACTCTCACGGCGCTTCATCAACTGGCAGGGTGAGGTCAGTCCGTCAGGATTCCCTTATACGGCCAACACCTATGTAGGCTTCGGCGGAGTCCTCCTCATCGGCGGCATCGATCCTTTCACGGCCGAACCCAATGTGCCCCTTGCCTACGATCTCTCGTGCCCTGTAGAGCGCAGCCAGACGGTGCGTGTCTACATTGATTCCGACAAGCTGGAGGCCGTATGTCCGCAATGCGGATCCCGCTACGATGTGCTGACCGCCGGAGGCGCCCCCGTAGGCGGACCTGCCCTGACGGGAAAGTATAAATACGGATTGAGGAGGTATGTCTGCCAGCCTGAGCAGAGCGGTGGCTACATAGTCCATAATTGATCATTTATCATTAATCATTAGAAAAAGGTGGAAGAGCTGGTGCTGATGATACTGCGCGGACTGATCATCGGAGTCGTGATATCGGCTCCGATGGGCCCCGTAGGCATATATTGCCTGCAGCGTACGCTCGACAAGGGGCGCCTCTCCGGCTTCTATACCGGCGTAGGCGCCGCAATATCAGATTTCATCTACTGTCTGCTGACAGGTTTCGGCCTGTCGTTTATCGAAGACTTCATCAACGTACACCGCGATCCGATCAAGCTTATCGGTTCGGCGGTGCTTGTCTTTTTCGGCATATGGCTTATGCGTAAGAAGCCGGATGACGGCAGCATAGCCGCCGACGCCGACCATGGCGCTCCCTCGCGTGAGGGCGACATCCTGAAGGGATTCGCGCTGACTTTCTCCAATCCCCTTATACTCTTCCTCATCATCGGACTCTTCGCGCAGTTCAACTTCGTGATCGAAGGAATGAAGTTCTACCATTATATACTTGGCTTCATCGGCATCATCGGAGGAGCCTTGGGATGGTGGTGGATGGTAACTCACTTCGTCGACAAGCTGCGCGGACACTTCAACCAGCGGACGATGAAGCTCATCAATACAGTGATCGGCATCATCATCCTCATCTTCGCCGCGGTAGGCATATTCTCCTCCACCTCCTCCATGCTTGCGGCTCCCATACGTCCCGCACCCCGGGCGATGGAAGGGGAGCTCCGCTCGGTGGAATTCCGTGTGGCCGACATGTCGATGAAGGGATGGAGGGCTGAGTTCCGCGGTGAGCATGGAGATGGCGTAGCGGTGGAAGTAGCCCCGGAGTCACTGTCCGAGCCATTCGGAGATACGAAGGTAGACGCCCTTTCGGTGAAGGCTACCGACCTCAGGTCGGGGCGCTTGCTTGGTGAGGCGGTTGTCTACGAGGGTATCGACCCCTACCGCGGGAAGAACGCCTGGCGCATGGTGAGGACCGGCGACATCTGGAACCTTTTTGCAGGAAACCGGGAATACCGTCATGTGATAGACTTCACGTCGGATGTCAGGCCTTCGGGCATTCCCGAGATAACGTCGAAAGACGCTAAAGGCACTCTCGAAACCTATATATGCGATATTAAATCCGCCCCACCCGACTGCATACGGTCGACTGAGGCGGATGTCTTTTCTGCCCTTGCGCAGATTGATGCGGGGGCGATGGATATAGCGGGAATATATTCTATGCTCGACTATGAGCAGGACGATTCGTATGCGCGCCTTGGAGGAGCCTACCGCATTGCGGTGGTGCCGCTTGCTGACTCCGGAGAATACACCATCCATTATCTCGGCGGAGCGCGCATCAACGCGCCTCAATGGACACCCGGGCGCCTGAAGGGTCGGTTGCGTCCGACGCCTTTTCCAACACTCTTTGATGTTGAATGGTGTGATGCCGAAGGGGAGTGGATGCTCTGCGATGTGCAGGCGGAGTTTGACAGGCTGGCAAAGACACTTGACGTGAAGTTTCCCTATCAGGGGAGCGGCATTCGCTTCAGGAAGGAATAGACGTCGGTTACCAGCTGCCGGATGCTCCTCCGCCTCCGGTGCGTCCGCCACCGAAACCTCCTCCGAATCCACCACCGAAACCGCCACCGCCGCTGAATCCTCCGCCTCCTCTCCTTCTCGACGAACCGAGCATAGCGGCGGCCGCCATCGCCGCGGCCATGTCTTTCTTCGGGATGCGGAATCCCTTATCGTCGTGATGGCCGCAATAGTCGCACTGATATTGCGATACTCCTTCTCCTTCGCTTTGGAAGGTAGGCTGGCGAAGTGTGCGGTTGCCGATGAAGCGGTAGGCGCGGGTGCCGCAATGCGGGCAATAGGTATATTTCGTGTTCTTTACCGGATAGGGTGTCACTTCCGTATTTCCGCATTTCTCGCAGCGGTGCACGTCGTAGCGCACCGAGCCTATCTTTTCCTCAAACTGCTGGCTCGGAGTTAGGGCTCCCGTGGCTGCGCTCCCCGTAAGCCTTACCGATTTTCCTCCGCATACGGGGCAGGGATGGCTGCTGTAGCGGGCCCTGCGGTAGTGGAAGAGCGCGAGCAGATAGAAGGGCAGCGCCGTGAGTATTGTGGCGGCCGAGAGTATGGCGAGAGGCGTCAGGATCGTCCGCCACTCCTGGGCCTTGAGGGGCGTCGATTTCTCCCTTCTTGTCTTCAGGCGGCGCGATATGTAGGTCCATGCGGCCGCGATCCATAGCAGTGCGGCCACTATCCAAAGGAAGCCTGCAAATGTCTCCCTGCTGATTGGCGCGCCTTCTATGCCTGAATGGTTGTCGCCGATGCCGGAACGCAGTTCGTCGGCATATTCCGGATCGGTCATGATGCGGGCTATCATGGCCGAGGCTTCATCCACCGCGCAGTCGAGGCAGTAGTCGCGCATATTGGGGATCACGGTCTCGCGTATGATCTTTCCGCATGTGATGTCGGGGAGTACTCCCTCCGCTCCATATCCGGTCTGTATCCTCACCTGCCGGCTGTCGGGAGATATGAGCAGCAGCACTCCGTTGTCTTTGTCTTTCTTTCCGAGTCCCCAACGGGTGAAGAGCTTCTCCGAGAAGTCTTCCACCGTATAGTCACCTATCGAGGGGACAACTGCCACGGCCACTTCCGCAGTAGTCGAGTCGCGCAACGCCTGCAGGCGCGAATTGACGCGGCTGCGTGTCTGCGCGCTGAGCCTTCCCTCCGGGTCGGCCACATACTCGTAGCGGTTAGCCACGTTGGGATTCGCTATCTCCTCCGGCCTGTAGTCTCGCGCTATGGCGCAAAGGCAGGAGAGCATAAGCAGCAAGAGTAGGTATGTCTTTTCTTTAATCATATGTCTTCAACGGAAAAATTCATAAATCTCAATCAATTCCCAATTCTCCATTCTTAATTCAAAAATCACACTTCCGGCAGCGAGTGCCCGTTGAGGGTGCGGAAAAGGTCGAGGGCGTAGACATCGGTCATAGCCGAGACATGGTCTACGACGCCTTGGAGCCGACGGCTTAGGTTTTCTGAATGAACGTCGTATTGTCTCGGCACCTTCTCAAGCAGCAGACGCGAATATGCCTTCTCAGGCGCCATGACCGCGCCCACGAGGTTTTCCATCAGATACGTGATGATGCGGTTGCCGGCGAGTTCTATGTCGATCACCTGTGGGGAATTGTAGATCTTGGTCCATGCCGTCTCGCTGCACTCTGCGTATGCCTCGCTAAGGCGTCCGGCTACATTGGCTGTAAGCGCGCCGTGGTAGTCGCCGGCGAGTATCTCCTTCTCGTGGTCGGTGAATTCCTTCGAGCAACCCCCCACCAGGGCGCCGATCACCTTCGAACGCATGTAGCCCACCTGTTCGTTAGGGTCGTCAAGACGTTTCATTGAGGCCGTCATATGTTCCTGCTCCTTGCTGTCGAAGAAGTTGAGCATAAGCCGCTTCACTTCCTCAGTGGAAAGGATCTTAAGCTTGTGGGCGTCCTCCATGTCCATGATCTGATAGCAGATGTCGTCGGCTGCCTCCATGAGGAACACGAAGGGATGCCTCGCATGCCGTCCGGGTTCTATTTCAGGGATTCCAAGTTCTTCAGCCACTTTCAGATAGGTCTCCTCTTCCGTCTCGAAAAATCCGAACTTACCCTTTTCCCCGGCCAATGTGGAAGGATAGGGATATTTCACTACAGAGGCGAGCGCGCTGTAGGTCATGGCGAATCCCCCCTCCCGTCGCCCCTCGAACTTGTGGGTCAGCAGCCGGAAGGAATTGGCATTTCCCTCGAAGTGGGCGAAGTCGCACCATTGGCGCGGAGTAAGGTATGGCTTGAGCTCCATGCCCTTTCCTTCGGTGAAGAAGGTGGAAATGGTGCTCTCTCCGTTGTGGCCGAAAGGTGGATTGCCGAGATCGTGTGCGAGGCAGGCAGTGGCCACAATGTCGGCCATGTCGCAAAGGCGGGCGGTGCGGATGTCATATCCATGGCGGTCGATCAGTATGTTGGCCACCTCGTTGGCCATCGAGCGTCCTACCGACGACACCTCCAGGCTGTGGGTGAGCCGGTTGTGGACGAAGATTGAGCCTGGCAGTGGAAATACCTGTGTCTTGTTCTGCAGGCGTCGGAAAGGAGAGGAGAATACGAGGCGGTCGTAGTCCCGCTGGAAATCGGAGCGGGTATGAAGCTGCGGGTCGTGGTATTGCTCCAGACCGAGGCGTTTGTCGGATATGAGGGTATTCCAGTCCATATTGCGGGGTCAAATTAAATCGATATATAAAAATAACGATTTTATCTGTTAAAAAATCTTTATTGTATTGATTTTTTTTGTAATTTTGCGGAGTTTTTCTAATTAAGATATGAACAGTATTGGTCAAAAGTATTGCTATGGCAGTGAGAAAGCCTGGACGCTGATGGTATCGGTGATGCTTATCGTGTTGATTTCCTGTGGCAACCGAGGCCAGGGGATCGGCAATGAGCCGTCAAGGCCTGAAGACAATGCGTTTCACGCCGACAATGACATCGCGATGATAGTCAGCTCTCTTGTCGATGCCGTCCGTGTAGGAGAACGCCTCGACAGCGCCGACTATGATTTCAAAGGTATCCTGACTGACGGCCAGGGCACTCCGCTTTATACCGATCTGGAGGGAAATCCCGGCGAATGGAAGGTAAGGGTGATAACAGACTCTGAGGCCCGCATAAGCAACCTCCGCCTCGGCGACCTGATGACCGAAGACTTGCGCAACTACATAATCGGAATCCTTAACCTCAACGAGGCCGATCTGGTGACTGCCTACGTCAATCCGGCTGATGAGACGGAATTTATCTGGCTTTACGATATCGGCGATGTTCAGGTGGCCTTTTCCGAAACCGAGGTCCACACCCCCTCCCAGCTTGAAGGCATAATAATGTCTATTTCGGTTTTTAGGGGTTTTTAGGTTTTTGGGTTTTTAGGTTTTTAGGTTTTTGGGTTTTTAGGTTTTTAGGTTTTAGGTTTTAGGTTTTTGGTTTTTGGGGATTTTGTGATTTTTGGGATTTTGTTGAATTGTTTTATGCGATAGAAATGAGGAGCAGTGATTTTAAGAATTTGGATGTTTGGAAATTATCCATGAACCTTGCATTCAGTGTCTATGGTTTGATCAGATCTCTTCCGAAGGAAGAAAAGTTCGGACTGTGTGATCAGATGCGCAGGGCGGCAGTATCGGTTCCATCGAATATCGCTGAAGGTCAATCGAGAAATAGTGCGAAAGAGTTTATTCATTTTCTTTCAATGTCCAGAGGGTCACTGGCCGAATTGGAAACTCAGCTCCTATTATGCGTAGGGTTAGGATATGTACAGGAAGGAGCACTTACAGATATATTTCTGAATATAGGAAGCATAGGCAGAATGATCAAATCCCTAATGAACACCCTCGAAAACCCCAACAGCAAAAATCGCCCCTCCCAACAACCCAACAACCAACAAACCAATAACCAACAACCCAATAACCAAAAACCCAACACCCCAAAACCCCAACGACCCAACCACCAAACAACCCAACAACATAACACCCAAAAAA
>CAMWMK010000064.1 GCA_947175295.1 uncultured Porphyromonadaceae bacterium | reverse complement strand
TAACATGGACTTTCGGCCACCTCTGCGAGCTGAAAGACCCTGCGGACTACACCCCAGACTGGAGGAGATGGTCGCTGTCGGCGCTTCCGATGATTCCCGAACGTTTCGGAATAAAGCTTAAGGACGATAAGGGAATCCAGCATCAGTTTGAAGTGATCGAACGCCTGATTCGCCGCTGCGACAAGGTCATAAACTGTGGCGATGCCGGGCAGGAGGGTGAACTTATACAGAGATGGGTGATGCAGAAGGCCGGATGCGACAAACCGGTGGAGCGGTTGTGGATCTCCTCCCTGACAGACGAATCCATCCGCGAGGGCTTCGAGCATCTGCGTCCGCAGAAAGAGCTTGAGAGCCTGTACGTAGCCGGTCTCTGCCGCGCCATCGGCGACTGGATACTCGGCATCAACGCCACTCGCCTTTACACCCTCAAGTATGCGGAGAAAAGGGATGGATACGGCAATGCCAATGTGCTTTCAGTAGGACGTGTGCAGACCCCTACCCTCGCCCTTGTAGTCAACCGGCAGAAGGAAATAGAGAACTTCGTGCCGACCACTACCTACGAACTCCGGACCAACTACAGAGGAGTCGTGTTTGCCTCAAACGTAAAGCCATTCAAGACAGAGGAAGAGGGACAGGGGAAGCTTCAGGAGGCTGCTGAAAGTGAGTTTGAAGTGCTCGACATAGCCAAGAAGAAAGTGAAGGAAGCTCCTCCACGTCTCTTCGACCTTACCAGCCTTCAGGTGGAGGCCAACAAGAAATATGGACTGAGCGCAGACGAGACGCTAAAGACCATCCAGGCCCTATATGAAAAGAAATTGGCTACGTATCCACGTGTCGACACTACGTATCTGACCGATGACGTATATCCTAAATGCGGACAGATACTGAACGGACTCGGATACTATCAGGAAGTGCTGCAGCAGATAAGGGGAAAGAAACTAAAAAAAAGCGGCAAGGTATTTGACAATTCCAAGGTCACCGACCACCACGCCATTATCCCGACCGGCGTTCCGGCTCAGATGCTTTCTAAACCGGAATGGCAAGTCTACGATCTGGTGGCCCGGCGCTTCATCTCCGTTTTCTTTCCTGATTGTGTCTATGACCAGACCCAGATTAAAGGCAAAGCCGGAAAGATAGAATTCAAGGCTTCCGGAAAGCGGATCGCAGAGCCGGGATGGAAGAATGTATATGACTGGAACAACGGCAAAGACAACAACGCCCAGAACAGTACGGCGCAGAGTGATGCCGAGGAAGACCCTAAGGAGCAGAACAATGCCCTACCTGAGTTCTCAAAAGGAGAGAAAGGACCGCACAAGCCCTTCTTAGGCAAGAAGACCACCACTCCCCCCAACTACTATACCGAGGGAACGCTATTGAAGGCGATGGAGACGGCAGGGGCCTCAGTAGAAGATGAAGAACTGAGAGAGGCCCTGAAGGCCAACGGCATCGGCCGCCCATCTACGCGGGCCGCCATCATTGAGATACTATATAAGCGGGCATATATAAGGAAGCAAGGGAAATCACTGAGGGCTACCGACGCGGGAATCGAGTTGATAGGACTCATAAAGGAGGAACTTCTGAAAAGCGCCAAACTCACCGGCATATGGGAGGGACGCCTTCGCGCTATAGAGCGTGGCGACTACAGCGCGTCGGAGTTCATAGCCCAACAGAAGGGGATGATCAGCGAAATAACGCTTTCCGTGCTCCGCGACCCGAGCAACCGACGCATCGCGCAGGTGACGGAACCGGAAAAGAAGAAAAAGAAAACAAGTCAGAAAACCGCAAAGAAATGAGCGAGACAATACAATACATCATCGTAGGAATTATAATTCTGGCCACAATCCTGTGGATTGTAGCCAGAACAGTCAAGAATCGAAAAAAAAAGACGTCAGGATGCTGCGGATGCAGCCTTCAGGATGCCTGCGCAAGAAACCATAAAGAGTCTGACTGCAACAGCAAGCCTTGATTATCCAGGTGAAGCACTACCGCCCTGGCGCTTACTGGGCTGCCGACAGGGCGGAGTCGACCGCATGAATAATGTCATCGCCATAGATGTCGCGTTCTAAAATAGTACCGTCCGGTCCTATCAGCATTATATGCGGTATGGCGTCGATACCATAGAGCTCCGTAGGAGTCTCGCCGGCGTCTATGATCTGAGCCCAGGGATATTCCAACTTATCTAAAGCCGACACTGTATTCTCGTGCTTATCCCAGACAGCCACGCCCAAGATGAGAAACCTTTCATCACCTTTGTATTTCTCATGCAGCGGGCGGAGAGTCCTCTCAGCCTCTTCCCGGCAGGGACGGCACGATGATGCCCAGAAATCAACAAGCACGTATTTCCCTTTTCCTACATAATCCGACAGTTTTGCATCCTTGCCATCCCGTGACTTTCCTTCAAAGTCGATAAACGGATTGCCTGGCATGGATTTTTTTTGATTCGTGTATTTATTATTTAATTTCTGTATATGTTCCCGATCCTTTAAAGGCTCAGGCATGGAAGCATATATTTCATCCCACTCTTCCGGAGTAATCCTCACATCCCCTAATATCATTACAGCACATTCTCCGATTCCATTTGGATTTTCCGCCACGGTCTGACTGCAAAGACTAAGCCACTTAGGACGAACCTTATCATACAGATGCTTATATATCTCGCCCAATTCCGGCTGCTCAAAACCATGACTTTTCAATTCGCCGCCAAAAGCATCCAACTCATCACTGAATTTTTTTGATTCTGAGAGAAATCCCAAGAGACCCTCTGTGATTCCTCCGCCAGCGACCGGCTGATGCGAATCAAAATCAACAATCACCAATGAGTCGAGAACACAATTACAATATTTCATTTCATTCTCTATTATCACATATGCCGGACGCCCATACCGGCCTTTGAATTGGAACCGACCGTCGGCCACCATGGTGGAATCAATCATACGCTTATTGTCATAGTCCGACATATAAAGCATTTTGCCGTCTAAACCTTCTACCTCCCCCTTTACCACATAGTCGATCGCCGCGTCTGCCTCTGTCGACGCCGCAGCAGGCAAACACAATGCCGCCAGTGAAAACGAGGCAAAGAGAGACCCCAGAAATCCTTTAATTATTTTCTTCATAGCGTAACACCTTAGTTTAGATTATTTTCGGCAACAAATTTACTAAAAAATAATGACATATGCAAAAAAAAACTCCGAACTGAGCAAAAGTTCGGAGTGTGAAGATTCATATTGCAGACACTTTCGAATTGTCTGACCTCAAATCAGGAGAGGCTGGAAGTTTTATGGCGCATGATCTGCCAGGAGTTGATGATGTTCTGCCAGGCGATGTAGGAAGCCGGGGCGATGGATGCTACAGGATTCATATAGGCGAGGGCTATCCATACGGCAAGCACTGTGTTTTTCTGCCCCATGCCCTGACCGCCTGACACAGGATCGCCGAACCGACGCCCAACCATGCGTCCTATCTTGAACTGAAGAAGACACACCACGAGAGCTCCTACGGCGAGCCAGATCATAGTCCATAATTCTTCAGGTCGATAATGGTTGATTATGAAGCTGACGCAGCCGCCTACTATTATAAAGAGCGAAACTGCCCACAGATAGAAGGAGATGGACTGATGGGCCTTCACAGCTTCGTGGAACTTCGGGAGGGCATTGCGGATCAGTAGAGAAGCCAGAATCGGGCCCAGCAGCAAAGGCATCACCATACGGAGTATCATAATGAACGACTCCATGAATCCATATTGCGTATCGCCTATCAAAGCCAGAACAAAAGGGCCGACAATAGCCACGAAGACGTTGCAAAGCAAGGAATACGTGGCGAGTTTAGGCAGGCTTCCTCCAAGCATAGCGCATATCACGGGAGCAGCCGTAGCCGTCGGGATAAAGACACATATGAAAACTCCTTCAGCCACAGTATGATTCACCCATGCAAGCGAAAGGTAGGCTGAAGCCGCTATCAGCATCTGCACTCCTAAAAGCACCCACTGGAAGCGTCCGAGCGAGATATGCCGGAAGTCGAGGCGACAATAGGTGATGAAAAGCATCGTAAAGATGAGATAGGGTGAGAGAAACTGGAGGTAACCCATCCAGGGATAAAACAGAATGCCTCCGACCATTGCGATCGGAAGCATGAAGGGTTTGAGTCGGTTGAGTCTTTCTGAAGCCATTATTTCAATGAATTGATGATCGACCACACAGCCTGGAATGTCTTTTCAGGCGCCGTGGTCCAGAAATCCTTATATTGAGATATATTGTCGGCCTGTCCGGGAGTGTCGCTGACCACCCTGACCACTGCGAATGGCACACCCTTGTCAAGACAAGCGTGAGCTATCGAAGCCGACTCCATGTCGCAGGCAAGCGCATCAGGAAACTCGCTCTTGATGAAATCCACCTCGTCAACTTTGCTTATAAAGCGATCGCCGGAACAAATGAGTCCATAGCGTGCATTTTCCAATCCGGGGAGCGCACGGCACGCCTCCACGAGTGCTTTATCCATAGAAAAGCGACGCGGCATACCGTCGATCTGTCCCCATTCAGTGCCAGGGCCACACCACACATCATGGTAGGCGGCTTCAGTAGCGATCAACAGCGAGCCTACGGCCATTGACGCGTCGGCGCCTCCTGCCACTCCGGAGTTGATCACCAGTTCAGGATGGAACCACCCAATCATGCGATAGGCATTGAGAGCTGAATTCACCTTCCCTATGCCACACTTCATGACGCACACCTCGTTGGCTCCTATGCGTCCGACGTATGCCTTGCGTCCGTCGAGCTCAACGTCCCGTTTATCCTCCAGCAGAGGAAGAAGAAGCGCCACTTCCTTATCCATGGCGGCCAATATTCCTATTTTCATAATTTTGAATTGATATTTTTCTTAAATTGAGAAATGAGAATTACGGATTCTTTGGGTGAGGAGGGGGATTATCGTCATTCCTAAGAAAAAACGAATGAAAAGCTTAGATATTATCAAAAAATTTAGTAATTTTGTTGCAAAGATATCTACGACTATGAAATCAATCAAGATCTGGAACGACACTCCATCCGACAAGCAGGCCGAACAGATAGCCGACCGTCTGCGCGAAGGCGAGGTATGGATATTGCCTACCGACAGCCTTTACGGCATAATGTGTGACGCACTTAATCCCAAGGCTGTGAAAAGGGTATGCGAACTAAAGGGCATAAATCCTGAGAAAAACAACCTCTCCATCATCTGCCCGGACATATCCATGGCCGCCGAATATGCAAGGATAGGCAACAGAACGTATGAACTGATGCGCGATAACACACCCGGACCCTTCACATTCATCTGCAAGGCACAATCCAGCCTGCCAAAGGAATTCAAGAAGAGAAAGACCGTAGGCATCCGAATCCCCGACTGCCTGACTCCACGCGAAATAGCCACAAAACTGGGCAATCCCCTTCTGACCACCTCAATCGAGTTTGAAGACGACGACTATGCCCGAAATCCCGAACTGATTCTCGAGGCATACGACGGCAAAGCCGACGGAATCGCCATCGGAGAAGAGGGCCTCTCGGAACCGACAACCATCATAGATTGCATCGACGACACTCCGGCCATAGAGCGACAGGGTATAGGAGAGATGGAATTGTGAAAGGTTTCCGCGCCGGCAAAGATAAAATTTCACTAAAAATACATTTAGAATTTTGTCTTATCGAAGATTTTTCTTAACTTTGCGTATCCCATCCGGAAAGACGGTCAGGGACAGACATACAGACAACATTGTAACCCAATAAAAACACAAGTAATGTCAAAAGTAACAGTTGTAGGCGCAGGCAATGTAGGTGCTACTGCCGCCAATGTAATGGCCATCCGCGAAGTGGCCGATGAAGTAGTGATGATCGACATCAAGGAAGGCGTATCCGAAGGCAAGGCCATGGATATGATGCAGACCGCCAACCTTCTCGACATGAACACACGCATCAGCGGCGTGACCAACGACTATGAGGCTACCGCCGACTCCGACGTAGTAGTGATCACTTCAGGCATTCCCCGCAAACCCGGCATGACACGCGAGGAGCTTATCGGCGTGAACGCAGGCATCGTGAAGCAGGTGACTGAAAGCGTACTCAAGCACAGCCCCAACGCAGTGATCGTATGTGTTTCCAACCCTATGGACACTATGACCTACCTCATCCACAAGGTATCCGGTCTTCCCAAAAACCGCATTATCGGTATGGGTGGCGCACTCGACAGCAGCCGCTTCAAATACTATCTCAGCAAAGCCCTCGGCGCTAACCCCAACGAGGTGGAAGGTTTCGTAATCGGCGGCCACGGCGACACCACAATGATTCCGATGCGTCGCTTCGCCACACTCCGCGGCATCCCCTGCGAAACACTCCTTGACAAGGAAACCATGGACAAGGTCGTTGCCGACACAATGGTAGGCGGCGCTACCCTCACCAAGCTTCTCGGCACCAGCGCATGGTATGCTCCCGGCGCAGCAACAGCAGAAGTGGTTGAGGCAGTGATCCACGATCAGGACGCCATCATCCCCTGCTCCGCTCTCCTCGACGGCGAATACGGCGAGAAAGACCTCTGCATCGGCGTACCCTGCGTGCTCGGCAAGGGCGGTATCAAGAAGATCATCGAGCTCGACCTCAACGAGGAGGAGAAGGAACTCTTCGCAAAGAGCGCAGCCGCAGTGCACAAGACAAACGAAGCACTCCCCTGCTAATCCAGGAAATAAAAAAATTCAGGGACGCATCTATCGTGCGTCCCTTTTTTTATGCGTCCTTTTTTTACAAGTAGCGGAAGTGATTGAAACGGTATATCCCTATCAGAACATTATCGAATAGGCAATGTATTCACCTACAAGAGCTATGACGAACAGAATTGAAAAGACCAATGCCATCTTGGACAACACTCTGCCGGAATGAGGTATCATCCGGGAAATCAACAGCGACATAAGCCATGTGAAGACGGCCATAAACAATGCGAAGCAATCAGCAAAGGCCCACCAACCCAGTTCCTTACGGAAACGGAAAGTCACGGCAATATACACAATCGAAACAACCAGCGCAAGAAGCGCAAGGAGCATCTTCCTTGAAAAATTCATCATCTATACAGCTTTACGGCATGCCCTACGCCATGCACGTCGATCACCAATGCGACATAGAATCCATTGGGATGCGCGGCGAGGTCGATATGCGCCACATTAGTATTTCTATATTTCCTATTCTCCACCATCATACCCGTCACATCGTAGACTACAACACGCTCTATATCCATAGGCAGGGTCAATGCAAAATGCCCGGCGATGTTGGAAGTGACCAAGGGCGTCTCCGGTAGGATGACCGACTGGGCCTCAGCCGGAGCAAACGCATATTCCACCGGCTCCTCCGTTTCAAAATCAAACTCCGTAGCCTCACGGCGCACCATCCAGAACGACTCCCCGCCATCGCTGAATGCGACAGCGTAGTAATCATTGTTGTCCGGATTCTTCAGCATGTCGAAGACCACCTCAGGATATGAAATCCACTGCTCCATGGCATCGGATGGGATACGGCTGTCATAGCGTATCAACTCTATGTCGCGTGAGAAATCCGACAGTATCTCCCTCGTCATGGGCGATATCCGGTCTTTATCGAAATTCTCCTTCAATGAATAGGCGAGAATGGGGAAAGCCTTGTTTTCAGCAGACACCACAACAAAACCTCCTGACGGAGAATTGAACACATAGAATGGAGTGAAGAGGCGCTGCGTAGTAAGGTCCTTGCCGTTGTAGACGTATGTTACGGGAGGAGTCACATAGTTGCGCGACTCGTTGAAGAATTTCTGAGCCATGGCTTTCGCTTCCTTCTGCCCTATGGTCTCAGCATGCAGAAGATGGCCGCCTGCAGGCATCAGCCCACAGACAGCCATCGTCAATAATATCTTCTTTA
Organism: uncultured Porphyromonadaceae bacterium; assembly: GCA_947175295.1. Lineage (GTDB taxonomy): Bacteria > Bacteroidota > Bacteroidia > Bacteroidales > Muribaculaceae > Lepagella. The sequence continues at coordinate 10,823 of CAMWMK010000064.1, read as the reverse complement.
TCGGTCTCATACCTATATAACGCCCAAAGGAGCGCGATAGTGCATCGAGGCTGAAAAGAAATCTCAAATGGATCAATCCTCAGCAGCAAGGATCTCAGACTCACCTACCTCGACATCGGCCTTCTGAATGTTTGGCAACTCAAGGCCGAGGTTCTGCTTCTTGTCGATTATCTTAAGCCAGACACCTATGAGAAGGGCAGCCACGCCAAGACATGCAAGCATCACGAGGGGCCAGGTGTAGTCGTAGCTTACAGCTGCCTGGGCTTCAGTCATGGTTCCGTTGGCAAGGCCTTCCGCAATCTGAGGGTTAGTGTTGTCGAGCACCTTGCCGATAAGGAGCGGGAAAAGCCACAGTCCGATGTTCTGAATCCAGAAGATGAGAGCGTAGGCCGAACCGATGATTTTAGCGTCGACGAGCTTAGGCACGGAAGGCCAAAGCGATGCCGGCACGAGCGAGAATGAAGCTCCAAGCACGAGGATCGTAAGATAAGCCACCACTACTCCACCAAGGTCGTTGCCCTTGAATAGGGGAAGAACAAAAGCAAACGTAAGATGACAGATGATGAGCAAAAGCGCGCCAAACACGAGCATCGAGGCCGCCTTACCCTTATGGTCTACATACTTGCCGAGAATCGGAGTGATGCCCACTGCGAGAAGCGGGAACACGGCGAAGATAGAAGCGGCACTCTGGCACATATATCCCATCCAGCAGTAAGTGACAAGAGCCACTACAGCAAGCACGAGCATTCCGCTCTTTACTGCCTTGCTGGATGAGAAATTGCTTACGAAAGCCGAAGCGGCCGCGATGAGCATCACGATATACTGCACAACAGTCTCGGCATCTGAAGCCCAGAAACTATCGGCTGCGGGCTCTACGAAAGTGAGGTTGCACTGGAGCATATTGACCGCATACTTCTGGAAGGGGAAGATTGCCGAATAGTAGAGCACACAGAGGAACGCCACCAGCCAGAAGCCGCTGCTGCGGAGGATCTGGCCAAGGTCGCTGATGCGGAAAGGATCGTCTTTCTCCTCTTCGGCATGGGTCTGCGAATCAAGCTTACTATCCATGAAGAAATAGACAATAAACATGATGAGGGCAATCATCAGCAGCACTACGCCGAAGGCTACGGCGTTGCTTACCTTGGGAGTATCGCCCATATATGCGAAGAGCGGCGAGAAAATCATACAGGTGGCCACACCCAGACGGGCGAGGGCCATCTCAGATCCCATGGCAAGCGCCATCTCACGGCCTTTAAACCATTTGACGATACCTCGGCTGACTGTGATACCAGCCATTTCCACTCCACAACCGAAAATCATGAAGCCGATTGCTGACAATTTAGCCGAAGCAGGCATCCCCTCATAGAAAGGCGACACACCGAGCTCGTCGAAGACCGGGATATAGTTGAGATGTTCGGTAAACCACACCTCGAGTGAGCTGCCGGCAAACATGTCGGTGACGGCATACCAGTTGATGGAAGCTCCGACAAGCATCACTACTCCTGAAAGAAGGGCGGTGAAGCGCACGCCCATCTTGTCGAGGATGATGCCAGCGAAGATAAGGAAGAATATGAAGACATTGAGGAATGTCTCGCTGCCCTGCATCGTGCCGAATGCCGTGTTGTCCCAACCAAGCTGGCTCTGCACCAGATTCTTGATCGGCGACATCACATCCATGAAGATGTAGCTGCAGAACATAGCCATGGCCAGGAGGAGCAATGCTGTCCACCTGGCCCAGGCCTTATCGCTTAATACTGTTTTGTTGTCGGCCATGACTTAGATTTCCTTATCGTGCTCGAGAAGAAGCGTCATGGACGGGCGGTCGCAAACTTCAGCAGGGCCGAAATACTGGATCGGGCCCGGATACTGATAGAGTGTGTTGAGCTTGAGTTCGTCGCGCATCGAGGCGAACTTAAGGTAGGGCTTGCCGTCGAGATCGACGAGAGCCTTCTGGATTACGGGCTTCATGTGGCCATGGCGCTTCTCCATATTCATCATCATGGTGATGGGGATACCGCCTGCGATCCAGTTTTCGGGCTTGTCGGTAAGATTGCGTACGGAGCTCATATAGCCGGTCACGCCGCTGTTGATAAGCATGGATGCGTTGTAGCCGAGAGCGTAGCAATAGTCGGCGTCAAAATTTGTCGGATCGGCGCAGCGTCCCTCATATCCGAAGAAGTGACGCTGAGGAGCGAACTTGCCGTTGTACTTTCCTTCTTCGGCAAGCTTGGCAAGACGCTTGCTGACCATTTCGGCAAGAAGCATTTCAGTATCGATGAGCGATACCTGCACGTTGCCGTGGCTGTCGCGGTCGAGGCTGAGCTGAAGTGCGATGTGCTCGGGAAGCGAGAGATAGAGTTCCGCCTCCGAAGGCTGAAGATAGCCGGCGATAGCCTGAAGCTTCTCAGCGTCGGTGAGGCCGTCGAGGTCGCCGGCATGCTCAGCCAGGATATCGTTGAGCTGAGCTATAAGAAGCTTCATCGAGGGGATAAACTCGATGAGACCTTCCGGCACGAGGACCGTACCGAAGTTCCAACCCTTGTTGGCACGCTCCACGATCATATCGCAAAGCTGACCTACGATCTGGTCGAGCGTCATGTTCTTTGCCTGCACTTCCTCAGAGATGAAGCAGAAGTTGGGCTGGCACTCAAGGGCGCATTCAAGCGCGATATGGCTTGCCGAGCGGCCCATGAGCTTGATGAAGTGGTAGTATTTCTTCGCTGAGTTGCAGTCGCGCTGGATATTGCCGATCACCTCGGAATACACCTTGCATGCAGTGTCGAAACCGAAGGAAGTTTCGATCCATTTGTTCTTAAGGTCGCCGTCGATGGTCTTAGGCACACCGATCACCTGCACTCCTGCACCGTTTGCCTTATAGTATTCAGCGAGCACGCAGGCATTCGTATTGGAGTCGTCGCCGCCGATGATTACGAGGGCTTTGATGTTGAGTTCCTTAAGGATCTTGAGACCCTTGTCAAACTGTTCGGGAGTTTCAAGCTTGGTACGTCCGCTGCCGATGATGTCGAAACCTCCGGTATTGCGGTAATCCTTGAGGAAATCCTCAGTGATTTCCATATACTGATGGTCTACGAAACCGCCGGGGCCCATGAGGAAGCCATAAAGACGGCAATCCTTGTTAAGGTTCTTGAGGCCGTCGAAAAGACCGCTTACCACGTTATGGCCGCCGGGAGCCTGACCGCCAGAGAGGATCACACCCACATTAAATGGTTCTGTGACACCCTCGGCATTCTCCGCCTGCTTGAACTCCACGATGGGGAGACCGTAGGTGTTTGGGAAAAGCTTCTTGATTTCTTCCTGATCGGCAACAGATTCGGTAGGAGCGCCGACTTCCAGTTTTACTGCACCTTGAAGTGCTTTGGGGAGTTTCGGCTGATACTCAGCGCGTACTCTCTGAAGGGGACTTTTTTTCATATCGAAATATAACCTAATAATGAGTTATTCTACTTTTTTTCGAATTGCAAAATTAATGAATAAATTCAACTATTCCAAAAAAAAAGATAATTTCAAAGGAAACATACTCAATTTTTATTAAAAGAAGCGATTTTCAAGGCTCATGACTACCATAAAATTTTGAACATATCAAAATATTGACTATATTTGCATTTTAAAACAACGACATCAACGACATCATATCCATAAAATAGAATCATGAAAAAGAATATACGGCTTTTTATCACCGGCCTTATGACCACCATATCGGCTATAGTCTGTTTAAACATAAATGCCCGCATTGCCGTACTCGACATAACAAGCCGCAATTACGAATCTGAGACATCAGGCGATTTTTCACGGCAGGTATACTCTGCGAAATATCTGTGTGATGTAGCAGGCTATGAATACTTCGTTACCGAAAGTCTTGAGGAGGCCATGCAAGAAGACTTCATACTCTTTGCCTGCATGATTTCCAACACCTCGTTTTCCAGAGAAGAACTATCCGGTTTAGCAGACTGGGTAAAAGCCGGAGGCACATTAGTAGTACCGGGCATAAAGTCTACTCCAACCAGCACTGCGGACATAATCTCTGACATATTTGGAATCGATGCGGCTCAGAGACCGATAAGGACGAACGACAGGACAATAATAAACTGGAATCCAGAATTCTTCTCCGACAGGGAACTCGAATATATCGATGAGGATAACGAGCGTGCCACATCCATCGGCAACGTGAAAAGCTTTTCGTTCACACCCGTTTCATGCGATGTTCTGGCATACTTCAATGACGGCACGGCAGCCGTAGCGCGAAACTCCTATGGCAAGGGGAGATCATATCTTGGAGGAACGACATGGCGCGACGTAGTGCAACGCAACCAGCTCAACAAAGACCAACAGGCATCCCGCCAATACAACAACGGCTTTGAGCCGTCGTCTGACGTATGGGCCCTCTTCCTGCGTTCCGCGTATTCGAAGTCCCAAAAACTCGCCGTATGGAAATTCACAGTTCCGGCAGGCTACACCCAGCTTCTCATACCGACCCACGACTGCGACAGCCGAACAGCCTATGATGAAATGCACTATATGTCGGAATATGAAAAATCGATCGGCCTACGGGGTCATTATTTCCTAACCACACACTACTACAGCGATAAAAAGAACTTCGGACAATCTTACCTTTCCGACTTCTATAATGCCGAAACCATTCCAAAAGCAGCACAGCTACTTGAAGATGGCCATACCATCGGCAGTCACTCGATATGTCATTTCCCAGACTTCAATAAAGTCAGAAACACAGACATCGTAACCCGAGATGAATACGCCTACCGCGCCACATGCGTAGACGGCATCAGCACTGGAGCCTCTACATGGGCGGAAATCGTATTGTCAAAACAAATCATCGAGGAAGACCTCGGCAATCATGTAAGGTCATTTCGCAGCGGGCATCTTTGTGTGAATCCAGACTTCAATGCCATACTTGAGGAGGGGGACTATTCTTTCCAGTCGTGTTACACCGGCGGCGATCTGCTCTCGGAATTTCCGTTCTTCGGCAGATTGAACAACGATTGGAACAACGACCAGTCGAGAGTGCTCACTATGCCCCTACATATATCAGACGTATACAACAATAAAGACGGTGAACCCCTAAACAATGACACGTGGAGCACCCACAGGGCTCCCGACGAGTGGGAAAGCGCCATGCAAAAGTTACGCGGCAACTATGCTTCGGCCATCCTCCTCATCCATCCCAACCGGGAGTGGAAGATGACTCTTCAGAAAAAACTTATAGAACGCCTTGATCCCAAAGAGGTAGGATTCTACAATTTTGAAGATTACGGAGATTTCTGGCTGTCGCGCCTCAATTGCGAATATTCCTATTCATACAATGAAACAAGCGGCGAACTGACCATCACCACTGATACGAAGGCTTTAAATAAAAGCCGCATGACTTTCGCTATAGAAGTCAGCGGACAAATGGTAAATACTGTTACCATATGCAATGAAGACTCATCCGAATCCTACAAAGCGGACCTAAAGAAACTTTCAGAAACCCGCTACCTCGCCATACCTGAATTTCCAAACAGCGACCTCTCTGTAGGAACAATCGGTGGAGAATCATCCGATTTCAGGATAAACGGAACTTCGGTATACGATATTAGTGGCAGACCGATCAGCACATATCCATCATCATGCGATGATGAAAGTATACTTTCAGGACTGCCCAAAGGAATATATATAGTAAGGAATGGATCATCCACAAGGAAAATCAAAATATGACTCCATGCCATAATCTTCCTTCCACACCATAAGTTGACAGACAGATTAACAGACTGAACTGATGGACCACAAGACATTTTTAGAGACTTTGAGCCAAAGACTCGGCTCCGGGAAAGAGGAGACATCCGAAATGATATCCTCACTTTGCCAGGTACTCACAGACTCCATACTCGACGGAGACTCTGTGACGTTTCCTGGATTTGGAAGCTTCGAACCAAGAAAACGCATAGAGAGGATTGCCTTTCACCCCTCTTCAGGGAAACGCATACTCATACCACCGAAGATCACTATGACCTTCCGTCCATCCTCCCTATTAAAGCAGAAAGTACGCAACCATGAATGACAAGATCACCTTCCCACGATTAGCATCTATGCTGGCCGACAGGTCGGGTAAATCCAAACGATTTTCCGAAGACTTCCTCAGGGAATTCTTCTCTTTGATATGCGAGGCTCTTGAGTCAGGCGAATGTGTCAAAGTAAAACAGCTCGGCACATTTCGCCTATCACGCGTAGAAGCTCGCAAAAGCGTCGACGTGACTACAGGACAAGCGATGGAAATCGCCGGGCATTCCAAAGTAGTCTTTATTCCGTCAAAAGAACTCGCTGAAGCGGTCAACGCACCCTTTGAGGCTTTCACACCTATAGAAATCAGCGACGATGTCGATTTGAACAGTATATTTCCACAAGACGAGCTGAATTCATGCGACTCGTCCTCTACAGACATTCCGACATCTGTTGCCAACGACAATATAAGCACACACTCTGATCTTTCTTCCGCATTTATTGAGATTGAGGAAGAAACGGAAGCAGACGAAGATAAAGCAGACGAAGACAACGATAAATTCGAATACGAAACTAATGTTGATGACGGAAATATTGATGACGAAACATCCACTGACGAAGACTTCCTCGACAGAAAGGAAGAGGAAGTAGCCATCGGTAAGGATAAAGAATATGTGGAAGCAGGAGCAAAGGACGATACAGCCTCAGAATATATCGAAACAAAAACAATCATCAATCAGGCAGACCCGACGGACAACACTCTTTCACCTCATGAAGAGACAGCAGACAATCTGAAGGAAGATGAAGAGATCCCGGTAGAATCACCAAGAATAAATTGGAAACGCACTCTCCTGATATTACTGGGGGCAGCCGTAATAGCACTGGTGTCAACATTCGCAGTATGGTATATATTCTTTGCTGAAAAAATTGACCAGCCTTCTGATCAGGAGGCCATTTCTACAATTAACCTCCATACAGAATCGGACGAAACGGAAAATACATACCAAACTTCCGCCTACTCCCCCACATCCCCGGCTATGGATTCGTCTGATATTCTTCAAGAGCCAGAAGCCGAAGTGCCAACCACCCCTTCCGATGCTTTGGTCTATGACACTATTGGTGACACACGCTATCTTACGACTATGGCCAAGGCCCACTACGGCAACTATAATTTCTGGCCTTATATATATGAGGAAAACAAATCCATGCTGGGCCATCCCGACCGTATCCGACCCGGCACTCCGATCGTGATTCCGAAACTGAGTAAGTATGGCGTAGACCCCTCAAAAAATGAAGATATCGAGAAGGCAAAACAGCTGGGAGTGGAGATTTATGCCCGCTACGGCAAAAAAATATGAGGAAACTTAAAAAAAATCGCCAAAAAATTTGCAGGTTCCAAAAAAAAGCATTAACTTTGCATCGCAAATGAGACGGAAAGCTCCTCTCACTAAGCAAAAAAGGTTCCATGTCCGAGTGGTTAGGTACCGGTCTGCAAAACCGTTCACAGCGGTTCGAATCCGCTTGGAACCTCGAAAAGCCCTTACGAGCAATCGTAAGGGCTTTATAAGTTATTATAAAACAAGGAACGAGATTCATCATTGAGCTGCGAGCTCACGGAGCATCGCATTGTTTTCCAAAATCTGCTTCTTATAGGATTTTAGGTTGGCCTCCGCGGTCTTCCAAGCTTCCGAGTCTTTGGCGACCGACGCCATGACCTTGTTCGCGGCCTCGCATTGTTTCTCCAGATCCCTGTTTTCTTTTGTAAGCTTACGAATCTGCTCCTGGGCCTGCTTGGCGTTAAGCGAGAGGATCCATTCGATTTTATCCTGTGAAAGTTTTGCCATATCGTTTTGATTATATGGCACAAAAATAGCCGCATTTCTGCGGCTGTTAAAGGACGTTTCTACCAAAAGTTACCAGACCGATATTTTTTTTATAAGTAGTTGGGCCCACCTGTATTCTGCGGGATTGTCCATATATATGGTACGGTTTTCTGCGCTTCCGTCTCTCAGAGCGTCTGAACTCAGGATCGTATCCCTCACACATACATTCGATATATTCACGGTATATCCGTTTCCCCCTCAGCTGGCAAATCGCGGCGGCACGGCAATACAGCAATGGATGCCGAAGCATCCAAAGGAATCTCTGCAACTGACTTCTCTTCCTTATTGGTTTCATGTCGCACCTCCTTTTTTTTTCGTGAACTTATCTTACCTATTCAACGGATTTTCACACCGTTTTGTTGTCGGTTGTATGGTAATAATTTTAACTAACAATTGCGGCGTAGAGAGTTGCCAAAGGTGCGGCGGAGCCATTAGCGGTAGCCGTATTTGATGTCCTGGAGAGTCTCGCCGTAGAGATGCCCCAGACCGGCTTGTCGTAGACCTTGGCATTGAGTGAGAGAATCCATTCGATTTTATCCTGTGATAGTTTTGCCATATCATAAAATTATATGGCACAAAAATAGCCGCAAAAATGCGGCTATTAAAGGACTTATTCTAATTACGGCCTTATTGGTACTGGAGGGAAGACCGAAGTATCATACTTTACCGGACCATCCATCTCACGCATTTGCCTGCGCCATTCCTTTCTGAATTCACGTTCGTATTCCTTCTTGTTTTCCTGATAGTCCCACTCAATGAACTCGCGGAGCACTCGTTTGCGGTGGATCTCTCGGATGTTGAGCACTCGGAGGTACGCTTCGTTGTTGCGGAGCACCCTGAGCAAATCCTGCCACTGACTCCTCTTTTTTCTATTCTTTTTCATGTCGCGCCTCCTTTCTTTTTCGTGAACTTACTTTACCTATTCAACGGATTTTCACTCCGTTTTGTTGTCGGCTGTATGGTAATAGTTTTGGCATATGCACTGACACCTTTCCCTATTATGAGGGCTGGGGCATTCTCTTCCAGCTAATAGCGACCTCCGGCGTGACAGAGGCCGCTTCCATCGTGATCCTTAACCATGAGTGATATGGGATAAGAACACCCGCTCTCAGCGGCAGATAGCAGAAAAAAAAGTGGAAACACACATAATTAATTTAGGTATATCATTTGCATGTCTCAAAAAAAGAATGTAAATTTGTAGTCAGAAAACATAAACACCAACTTAACAACATAAAGCATATAATTATGGAACTACCCTTTGCCGAGTCATGGAAGATCAAGATGGTGGAACCCATCCGCAAAAGCACCCGCGAAGAACGGGAGAAATGGCTTAAGGAAGCCGACTATAACGTCTTCATGCTTAAGAGCGACTACGTCTACATCGATTGCCTTACCGATTCCGGCACCGGAGCGATGAGCGACCGCCAGTGGGCAGCTATGATGACCGGCGATGAAGCTTACGCCGGCGCCCGAAGCTTCTACGAACTCAAGGATACCATCAAGCGAATCACAGGATTCGACTACGTACTCCCTACCCATCAGGGACGTGCCGCAGAAAACGTACTCTTCTCACATCTCGTAAAAGAGGGAGACTATGTGCCCGGCAACTCCCATTTCGACACCACAAAGGGACACATCGAATCGCGAAAGGCATTTGCTGTCGACTGTACTGTAGACGAAGCTAAGGATACCCAGCTTGAAGTGCCCTTCAAGGGCAATGTAGATCTCGGTAAACTTGAGGCTGAACTTGAACGCCATGCCGACAAGATACCTTTTATTATAGTAACAATAACCAACAACACCGCAGGCGGACAGCCGGTATCGATGGAAAACCTCCGCGGTGTAAGGAGAATCGCCGATAAATATGGCAAACTCGTTTTCTTCGACAGTGCCAGATTTGCCGAAAACGCATATTTCATAAAGGTGCGTGAGCCGGAATTCAAAGACAAGACCATAAAGGAAATCTGCCGCGAGATGTTCTCTTACGCTGATGGCATGACAATGTCGTCGAAGAAAGACGGACTCGTAAACATGGGCGGCTTCATCGCAACCAACAAGGAAGATATTTACGAAGGAGCCAAACGCTTCCTTATTCCATTCGAAGGCTTCCTCACCTATGGCGGCATGAACGGACGCGACATGGCAGCGCTCGCTGTAGGCCTCGACGAGAACACAGAGTTCGACATGCTGCAGACCCGCATCAAGCAGGTAGAATACCTCGCTTCAAAACTCGACGAATACGGCATTCCCTATCAGCGTCCCGTAGGCGGCCACGCCATATTCATCGACGCAGACAGGGTGCTTGATCAGGTTCCCAAAGAGGAATTCCCGGGCGTACGCCTCGGCATCGAACTTTATCTGGAAGCCGGAGTGCGGGGATGCGAAATCGGATATCTACTCGCTGACCGCGACCCAATCACGAGGGAAAACCGCTTTGACGGCAACGACTTCCTTCGCCTCTGCATCTGCCGACGCACATACACCGACAATCATATGAATGTCATCGCCGCTGCCCTCAAAAACGTCTACGACCGTCGGAAAGAAATCAAACACGGGGTCGAAATCAAATGGGAAACCGAGCTGATGCGCCATTTTACAGTTAAACTCGGACTGCTTGATTAAAAAACTGCACTTTTTAGATAAAAAAAACGCCTAAAATAGTTGCACATCTCAAAAAAAAGCATTAACTTTGCATTCGCTTGCAGATTTACTGTTCTGCCGGACAGTAAATCTGCAAGCGAACTAACATAATCTCAATATAATAAACCGGCAAGTTTTATGGCAACCAAAATCAGATTACAGCGTCATGGCCGCAAAGGCTACGCTTACTATCCCATTGTAGTCGCCGATAGCAGGGCACCACGTGATGGTAAATTTATTGAGAGGATAGGTTCTTATAATCCGAACACTAATCCTGCTACAATAAGT
>CAMWMK010000063.1 GCA_947175295.1 uncultured Porphyromonadaceae bacterium | reverse complement strand
CATAAAACAGAATTCTAAAAATGAAATTCAATAAATATATAGCAGCCGGTCTTATTGTAGCCACTGCCGCAGGATTCACCTCTTGCTCCAGCGACTTCCTTGACGAGCATTACACCACCGGCTATTCTACAGACTATCTGAAGACACCGGAAGGCCTGAAGTCACTGACACTGGCTCTCTATGGTCAGCTCCGTTGGATCGGTGGCTATGAATCACAGGGCTACAATGCCTTTATGGGTGGATCCGACGAATTCGGTCTTGGCACCGACCAGTGCAACGAGATGTGGAACACCTACGACTGGCGAATGGCTCCCATCTGGACAACTGTCAACGGCAATACCGGTACGAACGCCACTGTATGGGATCAGGTATACTTCGGAATCGCATCGGCCAATGAAATTATCGGTACTGTACAAAACGGAGATAACAGTCTGGATCAGACCACCATTAATCTATGTCTCGCGCATGCCTATTTCATGCGGGGATACAGCTATTACATTCTGACATCACAATTCGGGCACTGCGCACTCCAGACTGAGCCCGTGATAGGACCAAAGCGTACTTTCGAGAACACTACACCCAAGCAATGCTGGGAGCAGACAATATCCGACCTCGAACAGGCTTATAACCTTTTCGATGGTGAGACCAACAACCTGGCAGGTCCCGGTGTAAGCTGGACGAAAGCAACAGCCGCCCACTTCCTTGCCAAAGCCTATCTTTTCGCCGCATCCGAGCGCAATGACGACTGGAACAGCGATGTCAAGAGCCGTTATCTCCAGGCAGGACTTGAGGCAGCCAACTATGCTATTTCGGCCCGTCATCTTGAGAACAACGTAATTGATGTATATGGCAACTGGACCGGTGTCAACTGTGCTATCGAGCAAAGCAACGAACTCCTTCTCGTATGTGCGCAAGACAATAATTTTTCCGGACGTACGGCTTGCCGTAACCCGGGAGCTTTCTTCAACCCGCAGTTCTCCAACTTCGCCAACACTACCTTAGGTGGAGAGCGCGGATGTATCACCGGAGGAAAGGACTTCCAGCGTTTCCGTCCTACCGAGTATACTCTCTCGGCGTTTGATAATGTCAACGATTCACGTCTTTGGAAATCGTTTGCAACAGTCTATGGTACAGCAGTCAATTATTCAGGAGCTACCGAGACTGTAAAAGATAAGGATGGCAATGACGTAACTTATGAGCATCCCGCTGTAGCTATTGGTGAACCATCAGTCGTATTTATTATAAACAAGAAAGATGAGCACAAATATGACAACTTTAATTTTGGTGCCATCAGATATCAGCCTGAGGCAAACTTCGTCGATGTAGAGGGTCGGCTTCCGGAAGGAGGAAGGGTGCAGAAGCAGAACGGCGAGTCTACATTCGGTCCTGCCAACCAGGCGGTGCTCAACTCATGGATCCTCTACAAGAACGGTGAATATGTAGGCCGTAAGTTCGGCAATGAGGCTACAGGCGCCATGGGCACTCCGGGCAACAACATGTTCCCGGGCATCAGCAAGCATACCTGCGGATATCTTAATGCGTATGCCGGAGACAATGGCTCGCGCGACATCGTTCTTGCCCGTCTTGCCGAGACATATCTTGTAAGGGCTGAGATCAAGGTTCGTCTCAACGACTATCCAGGTGCCAAGGATGACATAGACGTTCTTCGTAAGCGTGGCGCATGGCATGCAGGTGAGAACCGCAGTTATTATGTCGACGGCTGCTATGCAGCGGCCATATCGAGCACCTTCATCGACAAAGCGAGCCGAGTCGCAGCAAACGATGGCTGGAACCTTGGTGTGAACTCCTATTATCTGTCGAATCCAGATCTTGAGGTGACTTATGCCTCAACAGAGGATGTCATGACCAATTGGACATGGGATAACCTCCCTCCAGAGGACGAAGCGATCCTTGCAAGAATCGGCAATATAACCGACAAGCAGGCGCGTGCCATCAACTTCATCCTCAACGAGCATACCCGCGAGCTTTGCGGCGAAATGGTGCGCTGGGAGAACCTTTCCCGTACAAAACTCATCGAGACACGTGCGAGGAAGCTTAACAGCGACATCACTTTCTTCGACCCGAGCAAGCACTACGTGCGCCCAATACCTCAGGCATTCATCGACATGCTGCAGCATGACGACGGCACCAACCTCACCGATGCCGAGAAGGCTGCATGGCAGAACCCCGGCTATGTTGGTGCAAGCGACACAGACGTTCAGTAATCAATTATACATTCGTAATAAAAGAGGGTGTGCCGTTCATTATGGCGCACCCTCTTCTATTATTCAGCTGTCATTACTAAACATAAAAATTTGGATTTTTTACAAAAAGTCATTATCTTTGCGATATCAAAATCCTGTAAGGCCATGAGCAAAAGAAATACCATCATAGATCCCCTTGAAAGGGACTTCATCCGGCTCCTCACCGACTTCGGATTCAAACGCGTGTTCGGATCGAAGGAGCATGCCGGAATACTCAAGCGCTTCCTAAACGCACTATTCGAGGGTGAGATGCACATCGAAAAGGTCGAGTTCAAGGACAAGGAGATTCTGCCAGCGCACATCAAGGGGAAGAAGGTGCAGTTCGACATATACTGCACCACGGACACCGACCACCACTTCATCCTCGAGATGCAGCAGGAGGAATCGGAGAACTTTTCCGACAGGATACTGTTCTATATCTCAAAGGCGATAGTAAACCAGGGGATAAAGGGTGTGGAATACCAGCTGGACCCCATATACTGCATCGTCATAACGGACTTCAACCTCTCAAACTTCGAGAAGAGCCTGATCAAGGACTTCAGGATCATGGACAGGAGGAGCCATGAGGAATACTCGGACAAGTTCCGCCTGATATTCCTTTCCCTGAAGCAGATCCCAAGGCAATGGGAGGAATGCGACACTGAACTTACACGACAACTTTACCTCATTAAGAATATGGAGAATCTAACCAAGGAATCCAAGCCATATCTCTCAGGAGAATATGATGACTTCTTCACCGCCTCCAAGACGGAGAACCTAACCAACGAGGAGGCCGTGGCATACTCCGAGTCATACCTGAAGGAACTCGACAACCAGAGCGTGGTGCGCTTCACCGCCCGGAAGAACCGGGAGGAAGGAATTGAAGAGGGACTGAAAAAAGGCCGCGCGGAAGGCCGCGCGGAAGGGCTTCTGGAAGTAGCCAGGAACATGCTGAAGAGCGGTATGTCGATACTGGACATCTCAAAATTTACAAACCTTCCTGAATCAGAAATCCTCGCAATACAATAGCTCCTGCAAGGAAGGCTATACATAGGGCCGACACCAGCTGAATGCGTATCTGACGGAGACATCCGAGAAAGTTAGCTCACACACGCTTTGACGCGTGGGGCCCACGCTACATTACGAACAATGTTACCTATGCTTCCGACATCGTCCGGTATATACGGGACGATGTCGGTTCTGATTTATAATGGGATAGACCATCAATAATATAAATTAACAATAGATAACAATTATTTTTGAAAAAAGTTTTAAAAAATATTACATTTTTTTTGCTTGTTTGAAAAAAAAGTCCTAACTTTGCCGTTGAAATCAGGATTTAAGCAATTAAATCTGACTAATTCTATCTTCTACAACCCTAATTCAGGGTCCTATATCTAAACTAACTAATATGAACGGATCTACCTCTTTCCAGGATTCAATCTTGGGCATGCAAGGCAACTTGCTTTCGTTTGCCCTCAAGCTTACCCTTAACAAGGAGGAAGCCGAGGATCTCGTGCAGGACACTACCTTGAAGGCACTCAACAACGAGGATAAGTTTGTGGCTAACGCCAACTTCAAAGGTTGGATGCTTACGATCATGCGAAACATCTTCATCAACAATTACCGCAAGAACACACGGGAAAACACAGTGATCGACTCATCGGAAGACTGCTACCACCTGAACCTCTCACAGGATTCAGGAATCGGCACTCCCGAGACAAGCTACGCGATGCAGGAGATCGCCAACATACTGGCGGGCTTCGCTCCGGATTTCAGGAAACCCTTTTCGATGCACGTAGCCGGGTACAAATATGAGGAAATCTCAGATAAACTCAATATGCCGCTGGGCACCGTAAAATCGCGCATATTCTTCACCCGCAAGCGCCTGAGGGAGATACTTAAGGATTACAGATAGCCTCCTTCTTTCCTGCGCGATGCGCCGCAGGCAGCCGGTAGGCTGCGGAGAGTTGCAGGGATGGGGATTTTTTTGTAATTTTGCGGTATGAAACAGGAAAAAGCCTTTATAGACAAGGATAAACTTGGGCTTACAGGACTTGTAGCCCTCGTATTCGGGATGATGGTGGGAAGCGGCATATTCAACATACCGCAGAATATGGCTGTCGGCGCAGGCCTCGGCGCCGTGCTTATCGGTTGGGCGATAACCGCCACCGGCATGCTGATGCTCGTCAGTACATTCAAGATGCTGAGCGACCGACATCCGGAACTCAACGAGGGCATCTACCTCTATGCTGAAAAAGGATTCGGACGCTTCACCGGTTTCAACGTAGCATGGGGCTACTGGCTCTGCGCCTGCTTCGCCAACGTAGCCTATGCCGTTATGCTCAACGACACGTTCGGCGCGTTCTTCCCTACCCTACTCCACCACGGCCTACCCACCATACTCTTCTGCTCGGCACTGATATGGACGATGTATTTCCTCATCTGCTCGGGCATGCGCACCTCGTCGATCATCGCCACGGGAGCAGCCGTCATGAAGCTCAGCGTCATAGCGCTGATCATCATACTTCTCGCACTCAACATAAAATACGAGACACTGACGGCCGATATCTTGAGCCTCAACGAAGGACTCGGCGGCATCACGAGCCAGGTGAAGAGCACGATGCTCGTGACCTTATGGTGCTTCATCGGCATCGAGGGGGCCGTAGTGATGTCGGGGCGCGCACGTCGGCAGAGCGACGTAGGAAAGGCCGGTGTGCTCGGATTTCTCGCTGCCTGGATACTCTATGTGCTTGTGTCGGTGTTCTGCTTCGGCATAATGACGAGAGCGAAGCTTGCAGGGCTCGAAGACCCCTCCGTAGCCTACGCGCTGAGAAGCATCTGCGGGGAATGGGCCTATTGGCTCGTGATCATTGCGGTGATCATATCCATCACAGGGGGATGGTTTGCCTGGACTATAGTGACGGCAGAGCAACCCTATTCGGCTGCCCACCACGGCATATTTCCGAAATGGCTGTTGAAGAGCGACGGCAGCGACTCGCTGCAGCGGGCGCTCCTGGCCTCGAGCGTCATCATGCAGTGCTTTCTCTTCTTAGTGGTGATGGCGGAAGACGTATATCTTTACGCGCTCAACATAACGGGCCTGATGGTGCTCCCGGCCTATCTCTTCAGCGGACTCTTCTTAGTGAAAATAGCACGTAAAGACTATAAGTGCGGTCTGCTGTGCGAGCACTCCAAGAGGAGTTATGCCTACGGACTCGCCATAGGGATATGCTGCACGGTGTTCTGCATCTGGATGCTGTATGCTGCAGGGATCGGGCTTCTGCTCCAGGCCATCGGCTTCTATCTTGTCGGATTGCCGCTCTACAGGAGGAATGGAGAATTGAGAATGGAGAATTGAGAATGGAGATTCAGCACTCAATTCCCAATACCCAATTCTCAATACCCAATTCTCGATTAATATTAAATAATTATGGTATACTATTTTTCCGGAACCGGAAATTCGCGATATGCCGCCCACATGCTGGGAGAGCTGCTTGGCGAGGAGGTTCGCTCTATTCCTGCTACGGGGCCCTGCGCCGAGCGTCTGGCTGAGGGTAAGGACAAGACTGTAGGCTTTGTCTTTCCAGTCTATGCGTGGGGCGTTCCTCCTATAGTGATGGATTTCATCAAGCGGTTGCCGGAGGTGTTGACATCGGCCATTCGGAGCCGTAAAGTGCCGGTATGGTGCGTGGCTACCTGCGGCGACGAGACGGGGTTGGCGGTGAAGATGTTTCGGAATGGACTGCGTAAGCGTGGACTTGAGCTTTCAGCGTCATACAGCCTCATCATGCCGAATGTCTACGTGCTTCTTCCGGGATTCGGCACAGACCCGAAGGACGTGGAGGAGAAGAAACTTAAGAATGCCACCGAAAGGCTTAGGCGGATAGCCGCAGAAATAAGTAGAAAGGATTGGGAACACGACATACTTGTCGGGTCATTGGCATGGCTGAAGACCGCCCTTGTATACCCTCTGTTCAGGAAATGGGGAGTTAACACTAAGAGATGGCATACTACGGATGCATGCGTAGGCTGCGGAAGATGCTCAGCGGCATGTCCGGTAGGAAACATAGCGATGGAAGGCGGGCGCCCCCGGTGGGGAAAGGACTGCACGAGTTGCTGCGGATGCTTCCATGTGTGCCCGACGGGAGCGGTGCAGTATGGACACGTGACGGAAAATGCCGGTAGATATTATCTACAAAAGGGGATAGAATTGTGATTTTTACGGGAATATATGTTAAAAAGGAGGTTATTGGAGTAATTTTATTTAATTTTTTTTGGTAGATTAAAAAATAAGTATTAACTTTGCACCGTTTTTGAAAGCAAAACATGTTTTATTATTTTAAACTCAAAAGAAAATGAAGAAAATCGTTCTCGCTCTCGCTGTTGTATTCAGCGTAGCACTCGTATCTTGCGGCAACAAGCAGGCTGCTGCTGAGGATTCTGCAAATGCAGTAGTAGAAGAAGCTGTTGAAGTAGCTGTTGACTCCGTTAACGACTCTACAGTTGACACTGTAGTTGCTGCAGCTGCTGAAGTAGTAGAAGCTCCCGCTCAGTAATCGACAGAGAAGCAGAGTACGTATCTCAATAGATGAGACACGTCGAAAAGACAATCGATGCATTCCCAATGGGGGGTTTGCATCGATTCCTTTTTTTAATTGAGAATTGAGATTTAATTGAGAATGGAGAATTGAGAATTTTGAATTGAGATTAAGTGTTGACTGAACGATGATAGACTGGATATATAATATAAAGAATGTGATATTCGATCTCGGCGGAGTCGTAATAGATCTGGACAGGGACAGGGCCGTGAAGGCACTTGAGAATTTAGGCCTCGAGGGAGCCGACGAGATGCTCGGACTTTACGGACAGGAGGAGCCATTCCTCGGTCTGGAGACGGGCGAGACTCCGGCAGGTGAATTCTTCGACATAATGCGCAGCAGGATGAAACCGGGCGTCTCCGATAAGGATATAACCACGGCCTTCAATGAGTTTCTGGTAGACCTTCCGGTAAAAAGGCTTGAGATGCTCCGCAGAATGCGTATGGCAGGCTACAGGATCTTCATGCTGAGCAATACTAACCCCGTGATGTTCAACAGCTGGATCGACCGCGCTTTCCGCCAGGAAGGAGGCACTGTAAACGATTATTTCGACGGCGTAGTAGTATCGTTTGAAGAGCTGATGTGCAAGCCCGACGTCAAGATATTCGAGACCCTGATGCGCAGATATGGCCTCAATCCTTCCGAAACGCTGATGCTCGATGATTCCGACAAGAACTGCCGTGCCGCGGCGGAAGCCGGAGCGCATGCCTTCAAGATAGGCAAGAGCGAAAACGACGACATGATGGCCATATGCGGAGCGCTGCTGGAGGCGGCCCCCAATCGTTAATGATTGTATTAAGTGTGAATCAGTATGGAGAAGGCGGTGACGATAGGGACGTTCGACGGCGTGCACAGGGGGCATCGGCTGGTGCTGGACACTCTGAAGAAGGAGGCGCGTAAGCGCGGACTGGAACCGGTGGCGATCAGTTTCGACCGGCACCCGCTGGAGCTCGTGGCACCGCAACGCGCTCCCGGAAACCTCATCTCTACCAAGCGTAAGGCCGAACTTATACGCCGCGAGGGGGTGGCGCCTCTTATCCTACCCTTCGACGAGAAGCTACGCGGAATGAGGGCTTATGAATGGCTCGACCATATCCACCGGAAATACGGCGTGAGACTTCTCGTGGCGGGCTACGACAACACTTTCGGCAGCGACGGCATAGACATGAGCATCGCCGACTATAAGGCGATGGGAGACTCCATAGGAATCGAGGTGGTAGCCGCTCCGGAGGAAGAAGGGATCAGCAGCAGCGCAGTGAGGAAAGCCGTCAAGAGCGGCGACATAGCGAAAGCCACGGCCATGCTGGGCCACCATCCGGAACTTGAAGGACGTGTGGCTCCGGGCTTCCGCGTAGGGCATGAGATAGGCTTCCCTACGGCCAATCTCCAGGTGTCGCCGACGGCTGTGATGCCGGCTCCGGGAGTGTACGCTGCTCTGGCTTTCATAGAGGATGCGGATGAAGGACTACCTGCAATGGTCAATATAGGCTATCGTCCGACGTTCAAGGGCACGGCGAAGGAGTCGCGCCATCTGACGGTGGAGGCGCATGTCATAGGTAGCGACATGGAGCTCTACGGAAAGAATGTCAGGCTGGAATGGGCCGCCAGGCTCAGGGATGAGCGGAAGTTCGGCTCTGTCGAGGATCTGATAGCGCAGCTTCAGCGCGACCGGGAGGAGACTTTGGGGAGTATCAAGAATTGAGAATAAAAAAAGCTGGAATCGTGGGATTCCAGCTTTTTTATACTGTCTACTGCGGGTTTTATTCGGCAGGAGTCTCTGCCGCCGGCGCCGGTGCGGGAGTCTCGGCTGCAGGAGCGGGTGCTGCTGCGGGAGCAGGTGCTGTAGTGGGTGCCGGAGCGGGAGCTGTGGTAGCCGCGGGAGCAGGAGCCATGCCTGAGCGGGTCACCGGAGTCTTGATGGCGAATGAAGCGCAGATGCTTACGAGGCAGATGAAGATGGCGAGGCTCCATGTAGCCTTCTCGATGAAGTCTGTAGTCTTGCGATAGCCCATGTACTGGTTGCCCTGGCTGTAGTCGGATGCCAGGCCGCCACCCTTTGACTTCTGGATAAGGACAGCGCCGATAAGCAGCAGAGCTGCGATCACGATAAGAATGCTGAGAAAGATGTACATTTTATGTAGTTTGTTTTAGGGCGTTGGGGGCCTTCCGACACCCACCGCATTGATTTGTATTAACACGATTTTAGCGACTCCAGAGAAATGACTTTCTTAAGGAATCGTATTTGGTCTGCAAAGTAAATACTTTTTTCTGGATTATTCAAACTTATTTCGGTAATAATTTCAAGGGCACGCGAATAATTGCCGTTTTTTATCAAAATTTTGGCAAAACTTTCGGTCAGAGAGGGTTTCTCGCCCTCTTTTGGCTCTTTTCGGAGCTTCGCCTTCGGCACGGGCTGCACGCTAAGGAAAGCGTCGATGGCCTCGGTCGTGTCGTCGTCAGGGACATCAAGCGCCTCCCCTTCCGGCGCCTCCTGCTCCATCATCGCAGCATAGTCGATGGCGGGGGGAGCCACGGGGACGGCAAGCGCCTCCACGGCCTGAGAAGGAGCCACTGCCGCCTTTTCCTTTGATCCGAACCTCTCGAGGAACGAATCGATCGTATCTACCGTAGACAGCGACGGAAGCTCTGACGCGCCGTAGAAATCCTGGAAATCCTCGGAGGCATCTCCGAGGATAGCCCTGAGGGCATCGGGATCGCCGATGCAGGCCGCGATGCGGCGCCGGTGAAGGCGCAGCTTTCCGGGATCACGCTCCGTAGCCAATGCCTCGATGTCGGGAATCACATAATAGGGATAGTTGCCTTCCATAGTCTTTACCAATTGCCTAAAGTGGCGTTGAAAATCAGTTCTACAAGTTCCTCGCATATCTCCTGGCAGAGCCCGTCCTGCACGTCGGTCAGCATCAGCGAGCTGTCAAACTGGCGGTAGGCCGAGAAAGTCTGGTCTACATCGTTGGCGGGATTGATATGGTCGGTATATTTCACCTTCACCGTAATGGTAAGTCTGGTCTCGGTAGCGTAGGCGTCGGTGCCTACGGCCTGAGGCGACAGGGAGTATCCGGTGATTTCGCCGGTCATCTCAAGATCGGAATTGCCGTTTACCTCCTGCAGGCGCGTCTGGCGCGTGATGGTGTTGAGGAGTTGGTTTTCGAAGGTCTGCTGCAGAGGCGCGTAGACGAGGGCGGCTCGTATCGGAAACTCGCCCACGTTGATGGTCTTGTAGATATCGTAGTTGAGCGCCGAGCCGTTGAATTTATAGCTTATGGTGCATCCTGCCAGCAGTATGACCGCCGACACCAAGCAGGTGATATATGAAATTAGACGTCTCATGAATGAAATACAGAATAATGGAGAGGGGTCAGGAGATGCCGAGGTCCTGCATCTTGCGGTAGAGCGTGCGGAGCGATATGTGGAGCTCCTCGGCCGCCTGCTTCTTGTTGCCGCCATGGCGCGCGAGAGTGTCTTCTATCGCCCTCCGCTCGGAGAGGTCGAGGGGATTGCCGGAGAAGCCGTCATCGTCGCGCTCCGGAGCCATAAGGGCCCTTACGCCGTGGATCTGCCTCTCGGCATCAGGGGCGTCATGACCGAGTTTCTTCTTAAGCTGCTCTATCTCATCGCGCATGGAGAAAAGCATCTGGAATATCATCTTGCGCTCCAGTTCGGAGGAATCGTCGGAGGGCGCGAGCATCGGAGTGGACTGCGGATCGCGGTTGACGGGAAGAGCCTCCAGGAGCTGACGGCGCGAGATCTCGGTGCCCGCCTCGAAGAGTGCGAGCTGGTCGATGATGTTCTTAAGCTGGCGTACGTTGCCTGGCCAGTTGTAGAGCATCATAGCCCGCTTGGCCTCCTCGCTGAAGGAGATGGGCTTCGTCATGTATTTCTCAGCGAAATCCGAGGCGAACTTCCGGGCAAGGAGCAGGATGTCTTCTCCCCTCTCATGCAGTGGTGGGACATTGATCACTACCGTAGAGAGGCGGTAGTACAGGTCTTCGCGGAAGCGCCCTTCGGCAACTGCCTTTATGAGGTCTACGTTGGTGGCGGCCACTACGCGTATGTCGGTGGTCTGCACCGTGCTGCTGCCTACCTTCAGGAATTCGCCGGTCTCCAGCACCCGGAGCAGACGCGCCTGGGTGGTCAGCGGGAGTTCGGCCACCTCGTCGAGGAAGATAGTGCCTCCGTCGGCCTCCTCGAAGTAGCCCTTACGGGCCGACACCGCTCCGGTGAACGAACCCTTCTCATGGCCGAAAAGCTCGCTGTCGATGGTGCCTTCGGGGATGGCACCGCAGTTGACAGCGATATACTTCTTATGTTTTCGAGCGCCGAACTGATGGATAATCTTCGGGAAGAACTCCTTTCCGGCGCCGGAAGGGCCTGAGACGAGCACCGACAGGTCGATAGGGGCGACCGTCACCGCCCTCTTGATAGCCTCAATGAGGGCGGGAGAATCGCCTATGATCGACAAGCGCTGCTTTACGCGCAGTATTTCTTCGGGAATTTCTGTTTTCGGAGTTTTCATCGTCGTAATCGTTTTCATCGTTTTCGGCGTTGTCAACGATCCACGTCTGATCAATGGCAACCGCAGGAGTCGCCACAGCCGCAGCCTTCCTTGCTCCCTTCGTTGCCGCAGCCGCAACCTTCGTCGCAACCGCCATGGTGGGAGCA
Source organism: uncultured Porphyromonadaceae bacterium (assembly GCA_947175295.1). Lineage (GTDB taxonomy): Bacteria > Bacteroidota > Bacteroidia > Bacteroidales > Muribaculaceae > Lepagella. Next base: position 7,506 of record CAMWMK010000063.1, on the reverse strand, counting down.
GCCGCAACCGCAGCCGTGCTTCGGATGGAGTTCCTCTTCAGTAGCGTCGCGCACCTCTACTATCTCGCCGTCGAAATCCACTGTCTTTCCGGCGAAGGGATGGTTGAAGTCCATTACCACGACTTCAGGGGAAACCTTCACTACGCGGCCAGAGATCACGTCGCCGGTATTGGTCATCATGTCGAGGATACCGCCTTCCTTCACTTCTACGGCCATCTTACCGTCGCGCATGAACGCCTCGACGGGTATCTCCTGTACGTATTGCTCAAGCCTGTCGCCGAATGCCACTGCGGGAGGAAGCGTCACGGAGAAACGGTCGCCCTTTCCGAGCCCCTTGATGGTGGCCACAAGGCCGGGAATCACTTCCTGGCTTACTCCATATACCATTACGTCGGGAGCGGAGGGTTTTGCTTCAAAAAGGATTTCGCCGGTATCGGCGTCTTTTACTGTATATGCGAAGGCTACGAATTTGCCATTGTCGATTATTTCTTTATTTTCCATATCTTTTTAGGGTTTAATTGGTTTAAATGGTTTATATGGTTTAAATGGTTTAAATGGGGTTTGAGGGTTTTGTTTTTCTGGGGGTTTGGGGAGGATATGGGATTTATAGATCTTTGAGGGGTCAGTCGGCGGGAATCACATCGGCGGGGTTTTCCTCCTCTTCGGCCGGGATATCGTCGGGGTCTGCGGCCTCAGCTTCATCGGCAGGTTGATTGTCGGGATCTATGGCTTCAGCTTCATCAGCCGGGATGTCGTCGGGATCTATGGCCTCAGCCTCATCGGCCGGGATGTCGTCGGGATCCGGCTCAGCTGTGTCTTCCACTGCTGAAGCCTCCTCTTCCGGGTCTTCCGGATGCTTCATCTCATATTGCTGATGAATCTGACGGACATCGAAGTAGAAGCCCTTCTGCACCTTGTCGCGCAGGCGCTTGGCGGTCTCCTCCTCCGGCTCCACCATCAAATAGTCATACCCGGGCTCAATGAAGTCGGCATCGACGGCATGATAGCCCATCAGCTGCACCATGTCGTATTCATGGGCGGGATAGATCACAAACCATGCGTTTTCCTCGTTCTCCCCCGTCCCGGTGCTCTTAATGGCGCCGAGTAGATGCTCCAGACGGTATTCCCATATCTTCGCGCTCATATCCTTGCGGCGCTCCTTGAGCACATGCACGAGAAACGACATCTGCCGCAGGTCGAAGGGATTGTCGAGGAGGGTGAGTTCGGCGTATTTACGTATGGTATCGATTTCCTCCTTAGTGTGGGATGTCTTATTGCGGTAGCTGTCGGTCACGCTTGCGTATGGCGACTCGCGGTAAGGGTCGTAGTCTTCCTGAAACATATAGCCGAGATAGAGATGGCGGTATTCATCAGCCGTCATCGTGGTATCGTTGCGGTTGAATTTCTTCATCAGTTTCGGGTAATACATCGGATTGGCCGGATCAAGGGTGGCCACACGTATGGCCTCGAGGTCGGGCCGCTCCACCGTAATCTGGCGCTTGGACGACTTCTTCTTCACTGCGGGTCCTGTCGACTCAGGGTTTACGTCGGCAGCCGACAGTGCCCAGTTGGATCCTCCCGACGTCTTCACCGAAGAAGAGCGTCGGCGGCTGGTAGAGCTCTTTCGGCTTGACGAGCGACGCTTCTTGGTAGTCGTCGTGGTCTTTTTGGCTGCTGTCGCAGCGATCTTCTTCTTCGTCGCAGTGGCAGTGGTCTTCTTCTTCGTCGCGGTGGCCGTGGTTTTGGCTTTGGTGGAACGCTTCTTCTTGGCTCCCTGCATGTCGGCGGGGACCGCGATCAGAATGACCGCGATCAGAAGCCAAAGCATATGCTTCAGCCAGTTCCCGCGCAACGCAGCATCACCGCGAGACGCATGACTATCAATGATATTTTCTTTATAAATCGATTCTTTCATAATACCAAACAGGAAATACCCCTATATTAGTAACGACGAATCAGGGGTTTTGTTGCCCTGAGTGGTCATCCCTTTTCTGGATTTCAGGATATTCGATTCGTGAATGGTAGATGGTGGCGAGTCGTTTCTTGAATGTGTCCTTGATGGCGTTTATGTCGCGGAAATTGATGGGCGACTCATTGTAGAGGCCGTCGGCCATCTGGGAGTCGATGATCTTGTCTACGAGGGTATCGATCGACTGAGGACTATAGTCCTTGAGCGAACGAGAAGCCGCCTCCACGGCATCGGCCATCATAAGGATGGTGGTCTCCTTGCTCTGGGGGTTGGGGCCGGGATATTCGAACTTCGACTTATCCACCACGCCGTCTTTGCTCTCATTGACGGCTGTATTGTAGAAATATTTTGTGACTCCCTTTCCGTGATGCTCGGTGATGAAGTTCTTGATCACCTGGGGCAGCTTCTCGCGCGAAGCGATTGCGACGCCGTCGGTCACATGGCTGATTATCTTACGGGCGCTGGTCTCCGGATCAAGGCCTGCGTGGGGATTGACGCCATGCTGGTTTTCAGTAAAGAATATCGGCGACTCCGCCTTGCCGATGTCGTGGTAGAGGGCACCGGTACGCACGAGGGTGGTGTTGGCGCCTATGGCGCGTGCTGCCTCGGCCGCAAGCGTCGAGACCTGCATAGAGTGCTGGAATGTGCCCGGCGCCACCTCTGCGAGGTTGCGCAGTATGGGGCTGTTGATGTCGGAGAGTTCGACAAGCGTGACGGTGGAAGTGAAGCCGAATATCTTCTCCACCACGAGGATGAGCAGATAGGCGAAGGAGAGAAGCACGCTGTTGATAGCGAATATACCCACCATGCGCCACGAGAAGGAAGTGACGGTGCCTTCCGAAAGGGTCAGCATCATCGCGTAGCAGACGTTGTAGAGCGCAAATGTGATGAGGGCGGTGCGCAGCAGCTGGCTGCGGCGCGAGAGATGATGGATGCAGAAAGTGGCGCTGATGCCGACCACGAACTGGATTACCACAAACTGGAACTGAAACGGAGCGGCGAGCGCTATCATCAGAATGCAGATGATGTGGGAGAAAATGGCAGTGCGCGCATCGGTGAAGACCGTGATGATGATCGGCACTCCGGCGAAGGGGATCAGATAGAGGCCATTGTTGAAGACATCAGCCGATTCGATTGCTATCACCACGAAGAACGTGATGAGCGACACTATGAAGGTCACTTTCTTGAAATCCTCGAAGATTTCCGGGCGGTAGACGGCAAGGAAGAGATAGAGGAGGGCGAAAAGGATCACTATATATACGGCCTGGGCGGAAGTGAAGAACTTCTTGGAGAGCGTCTTCGACTCCGTCTTGTCGAGCATGTCGATATAGTTGTTGAGGTTGGTATAGATCTGGGCGTCGATGATATCGCCGCGGTCTACTATGCGCTGTCCTTTCTTGATGACGCCGAGCGCGGAATTGACATTGAGGTATTCCTGGTCGCGGAAGCGCCTGTCGGCAGCCGAGTCGATCACTATGTTGGGAGTGAGGCTGGCGTTGAGAGCCTTCGCCACATCGGCGCTGAGGCGCGCCTCATGCTTAGGAGTGGACCGGGAGGCCACATAGGCCGAGTCGACCGACTTATAGGCCATGCTCGGCGACATCATGGAGGAGGCGTCGATGAGCTTGACGGCATTGGCGTTTTCCGACTCGTCGCTTACGCGGAGCTGCGAGTGGGGGAAGGAATGGATGCGGTCGTAGAGCTCGGCACTGACCACTCCCCTTCCGTAGACTTCTGAAAGTTTCCTGGCGAGATAGGCGGCATCGGCCGAGCCCACATAGTTGCCGATGATCTTCACGAAGCGGTCTACATTCCTCGCCGCAGTCCTCGAGTCGCGGATGACAAACGGTATGAACGCTTTGTCGATGCTGTCGCGCATGAGCTGCGCCGACACGGAGTCGCGCATGATGGGGGTGTCGAATTCAGCCGTGAGCAGCGGATAGCGCCAGGGCTGGTTGAGTTCATAACTGAAATTCTGGTGGTCGCTCTTCATTATGAGGAGCAGTACGATCACCGAGGCCGTCAGGGCCACGGCGATCTTCAGGATGGTAGCGTTGGATATAAGGTCGGTTGCTTTCATAATCTTGACTTTATGATGTTGCGGGCATGGGCCGTCACGCAGCGGCCAAGCCATGATTCATCAGGGGATACGCACCTCACGGATATCACCTCCACGAGATCGCCGCTCTGCAAGGCATGCTCCGGACCTACAAGTCGGCGCCCTATCTTTCCGCCTATGCAGCGGTCGCCCAGGGCCTCATCCACCGCATAGGCGAAGTCGAGCACCGTGGCGCCTGAGGGGAGGCCGATGAGGTCGCCCTCGGGAGTGAACACATAGATCTGCTTGGCGAAGATATTGAAACGCAGAGTGTCGAGGAAGTCTACGGCATTAGGCTCCGGATTGGCGAGGATCTCCTTGACGGAGTTGACCAGATTGTCGAGGCGTTCGGTATCGGTCTGCACTCCATCCTTATATTTCCAATGGGCGGCATATCCGAGCTCGGCGATATCATCCATCTTCCGGCTCCTTATCTGCACTTCGGTCCACCTGCCGGAACCCCGGCGGAGGGTGATGTGGAGGGCGCGGTAGCCGTTGTCTTTGGGCGTATGGAGCCAATCGCGGGTGCGGTCGGGATGAAGTTCGCGCCCTTCCGACACTATGGCGGCGATGCGCCGGGCCAATGGCTCCTCGAGAGCGTCGTCGTCGTTCTCATATATCACGCGGACTGCATATACATCAAACACCTCCTCGAAGGGAACTCCCTTGACGCTCATCTTCCGGAAAATAGAATATACGCTCTTCACGCGTGCCTTTATCTCGCAGACGATGCCTTCGGCTTCGAGCAGCGCCTTCAGCGGGCCGACAAACGAATCGACTATCCTCTGGCGTTCGTCAACGCTCTGCTCGAGTTTACGGCATACCATATCGTAGCCCTCCGGATTCTCGCAACGGAACGCAAGGTCTTCAAACTCGCTCTTCATCGAGAAGAGACCAAGACGCTCGGCAAGGGGGGCATAGACATAGAGCGACTCTCGCGCCACACGTCGGCGGCGTTCGGGCCGCTGGGAGGCTATGTTGCGCAGATTGTGCATGCGGTCGGCCATCTTGACGAGTATCACGCGCACATCGGTGCTCATCGACATCATCATGTCGCGGAGCTTGAGGGCCTGCGTCTCAGCCGCATGGCCGAAGATGCCTCCGGAAAGCTTGTCGATGCCTGCTACGATGGATGCTATCTGGGGACCGAAATTAGCCTCTATGTCGGAGATGCTCCTGTCCGAATGCTCGACGATGTCGTGGAGGAGGGCGCATACAATAGTGGTGGATCCGAGGCCGAGCTCGCGGCTGCAGATGAGCGCCACCGCAAGGGCATGAAGAATATAGGGGCTGCCGTCGTTTCTACGGCAGCCCTGATGAGCCAAGCGGGCAAAGCGAAACGCTTTGCCCACAAGTTCCACCTTCCTGCGATGGCGGCTCCCGACATATGACCGGAGCAGCTCATCGTAGGCGAGGTCTATTGTTCGTTCTTCATCCGGACTAAAAGCCTTTGAAGGGGATTCATTCATAGCATACTACATGTGTGGTATCAACGCTTGATGAATTTCTTTCCCGCGCGGATGTAGATGCCCTGTTCGAGAGCGTCGAGATCAGCGACAGTTGCGGAGCGCATCACGAGGCGGCCTGCGAGGTCGTAGACATCGGCTTCCCGGACATCATCAGCGCCGATGCCGTCCACTGCATTGGAAGTGACGTAGCCGGAGACAGCCGCATTGATGTATTCACCGGTATTGGCATCGATGAGCATCAGGCAGACCTTAGTCTTATCCATATCCTTGATGCTTGAGGGAAGCGAGAAGTCAAACGTGAATGACACCGGCTCTCCCGCCTTCACTTCGGAGGGGATGTAGCCGCCGCGGCCGTTGAAGCCGGAATATACTCCCGCTGCCGAAATCGCGCTGGTGCCGCGCACCACGTCATCGTAGAACCAGGGCACGTTTGCCTTGGCGTTCGTTCCGCCATTGCCCCATTCGCCGAGGCCGGGAGCCTCAGTATTGAAGAGGCCGTTGGTCTGAAGGCCGAAGATACCGTCTTCCATAACCACACCAAATACATTGATGCTCGAGCCATGGAGATTGACTGCGGAATTGACGTCAGCCTTCACCGATACCGTACCATTGGCTTCGTCAAGATCTACCGATACGATGTCGATATCCACCTGAGCCATCTCCTGAAGGGCTTCCTCCGCCTTGAGGAGCCATGTCATGCCGTCGGGAGAAGTGAAGCCATAGTCGCCGTTGGAGTAGTACATCGGAGAGGCAACGGGGCCGCGGTTGATATTGCCCTGCGGAGCTGCGCTATGGCCGAGGAAGGAAGAATAGGCAGACTGCTCGGGACCTCCCATCTGATCGCCCGTGTAGCTATGGATGGCCATCGGGATGAAGACATCACCGAAAAGCTCCTGAAGATACTCGATGGCGATTATACCCTGCGGACAGAACTGGCAACCGGTGCCGGTCATCTCCTCAAGCACGATACGCTTGGTGGTGTCGAAGAGAAGGTTACGGATATCATGATTGAGAGTGACGGATTCAGCACCTGAAGTGAAGGTCACAACGAAAGAGTTGACCTCACCCTTCTCAAGAGCAACGGGGGAATCGAACGAGAAGGAACCCATCTCACCGCATTCCAGCTTCTCATCGGAGGAAACGGATGCGAGTGCTGCACCTTCAGAATCAGAAAGGGTGATCTCGTAGCCATTGATGCCTGCTTCCTTCTGAACTACGAAGCGGCCACGGATCTGGGCGTCATCGGCATTGACCATAGTCTTTTCGGTATCGACGTTGATGACAGCCACTACCTCACGGCTGACAAGGATATCGTCTACGAAGATCGCAGACTGATTCTGGTTGTCGTTGACAAACGCGATGTAGACGAACTTACCAGCATAATCTGAAAGACTTACGGCATTCGATCTCCAATCGCCGGCCATATTCTCCTCGCTCGCGCCGGGAGTCTGAACCTCGCTGTAGACAAGCTCGCCGTCATAGCGGATCTTATCGACGATAGTGGGGGTAAGGTTAGTGACGACATCATCGCTTGCCCATACATAGACCTTCAGGACATCCTTCTTATTGGCGCGGTAGCTCTGCGACTTGAAAAACAGAGTAGCCTTGTCGTCGGGGATAAAGAGCTGGGGAGTGACCATCCAGTCGTTTGACTTGCCGGCCGGATCATAGCATGAATGGGAAGCAGCCGCATAGTTGACGTCGGCGGGATCGTCATACACCGGAATCCAGGGACGGCTTTCGGCGTCGAATCCCCAATCCACCATTTCTGTGGTAGGATTGTTGCCGTCGCCCTCATAAAGCAGCATTCCGGCCACACCTGTAGAGAAGTCTTCACTGAAGATATTATTGGAAGAGGGGTCAATCTCAGGCACGTAGCTGCCATGGTAAAGGATGGAGAAGGCCTCGTTGCCGCCGTCGCCGGAAAGGTCGGTCACCGAACCGGCTCCGAAGTCGATGCGGTAGTCTGT
>CAMWMK010000062.1 GCA_947175295.1 uncultured Porphyromonadaceae bacterium | reverse complement strand
GCTAGTGGGTGGCAAGTCCTGAATATATTGGCATGTTTTACTTTATAATATAAGTCTTAATGATATAAGCATAATTGCAATTTTTGGTATGGGTGAAGCAAAACCTGATTATAAGAAAATCAGACTGAGAACCAGAGAAGACCTTAAGAATCTTCTATCTTTGATTGAAATCCATGGAGGTTTTACTCTGGAGGATTATATAGCATGTTGGGAAAAAGCAAGGGAGAGTCTTGAGTTTTTCTATATAAGGAGGCAATTGGATATTCACACGCTACGTTTAGCTGTTTGTGGCTCAGAAAAAAAATATATTGATTCTGAAAAAATATCTGATAGCCAAATTCTAAATAGTGAGGGAAGTGAGGCCCCACACAAGATGAATAAGGAAGAAGAAAAACAATTTTTCTCAAAGAAATATATGGCAAAAGATTTTTCTGTAGAAGATGGATGCATTGCATTAGAAAATTGGAAGTTGAAATCTGTAAGAATCAAAGCTATTCTTCCATCTATTTTGAGACGAATTAATCATAAGTTTACGATTGCTAAGGAATCAGGTAAGATGAATGAATTCCATTTCGTCCCATATACGGATTTGTCATATTTGTTGGAAGCTGCTGACAAATGTGAAAAAGAAATTGCTTGGAATACTGTCGAGGATAGATGTTATGAGTATGTTAAAAAATTAATATTAAGTCCATCTTATTTTCAGGAAAAGGTAAATAATATAGATGACATTACTGATTACCATATGAAACGGATGGATTCTTTATTTAAAGTAATGAAGAAGTTTAAACTTATAGATGAAGAAGTATCTATCTTTATTGAAAAAATCAGTAGCTGTTGTATTGATATACCTTTGTCGGATATCAAAATCTATGACGGATATATAGAAGTGATAACAGATAACATATCATTATCCAAATCGATACCTTGGAGTAAATTATTTAGTTATCGTAATTGCTATTGTGTTTTTGGTTATGAATACCTATATGATAAAAGAAAAGATATAGAGCAATTCTTTTTGAAAACACTGCAAGATGGTATTAGGAAGAAGGAGCGAAAGAAATCTATAAGAATTACAACGTATCTAACAAAGAAGGGATTTCTGGAAAGTCTGAGTTTTAGATTTCCCATACTTAAAGAAATTGATGCTGATAATGATGATATGGTAGCGAAGGATGTTTGGTTATCTGTTCCATTTGACTTTTTGAATAAAGAAGAGAATGACGGGGTATCTTTGCTTGTAAATTTTAATAATATTGAAGAACTTTTGTCTTCTGATAGATATGATGTCCCATACCATATAAATATGGAATATGACAAGTTGATAGATAGTTTACACGATGATTCTTTGATAGAGTCAGACATTCATTTGATGTCTAATGTGAAAGAGTGTACTATTAGGGAAGTTCCTCTATACTATTTCGGACGGCATATACATGAGGATATCCTGTCTGCCAATCCTCAATACCATTCTACAAAATACAAAATATTCCGTTTTCAGGAGAATTACTCTCACAAAAGCGATATTGGATTTTCGAAAAAATTTTATGAATATTATAAAACAACAGAAGAATCCATTAGCTTTGTAGTGATAGACTATACGTTTGATATAATTTGGTTGTGTCCAACAAATGGTAAGTACTCGGTTTATCAATTTGCATTTTATTCGACCTTCTGTAGTATTGAGACTGCGGCTTTAGCGTTAATTAAATATTATTCTTCAGGAAAAGATAATAAACGAGGGAGTCGTGGCACTCCTGAAATATTAAAAAAATTTGGATTAATAAAATCTTCGACCAAATATCGTAGGTAAATTAGTAGTAAAATAAGTAAATATTAATTAGATAGCGCTTCGGAGTATTACAAACCATAAGAAACGGTGGAGAAATTAGATATACTTATAAAGAAATATACTACCCAATATTAAGGGTGAAAAGGATGGATGAAAAACCAGAACTGACAGGGCGATTTGCTATATGAAGCTGGGACACCTTTGACGATGCAAAGCTAATGATTTTTCTAAGACTGTAGCCAAGCGAATAATCTAAGATGATTATTTGCACGGCAAGCGAAATTTTGTTAACTTCGCAGTTGGAAAGAAATCTAATGACGGATATACCGATAATATGGACTGGAGTAATATATGTAAGGTGATGCGCTACGCCGACTGTCGAAATGAGACGGAGTATCAAGGTTTTATAAAGGAAATGATCCTTGAAGAAAAATTGGGTTGGAATCCGAGTCAGATTACGGAACAGTTGTCTTTGCAGTTGGGCTCAACCGAACGGTTGGTGCCCGATCTCGTCGTTAGTAAGGATGACCGTAACAGTTTCATTGTGGAGGTGAAAAAACCGGGTCATAAGAAAACACACGGCGACATCGAGCAGCTACTGTCATATATGAAGCAGCTCGAGACTCCGGTCGGCATATATTGGGGCGATGAGGTGGAAGTGTATTATAAGACAATAGGGGATGGGTCTGCTCCCATACTGCTGATGAGCTTGAATTTCAATGTGCTCAGTGAGGATGGCGACACCTTTGTATCGCTTTTCTCGGAAGAAATCTATAGTCTTGATGCCGTGCGGGCCTTCAAGGATGAAAGAGAGGCTAAACACGCTTTTGGACTAAAAGTGAGTGAATTATTGGATGAAGTGATGTCACCGGAATTTCCCGGAATGGTGAAAGGTCTGATATGTGATTACTTTCTTAGCAAGGGTCTTAGCAATGATGTAGTGGAAACAGTTATTGATAAGGTTATGGTTTCCATTTCCAATGATGAAGAAAAAACTGTCGGTGAAGGTGAGATTAACAGTGTATATCCGATGGAAAAGATATACAAAAGTAGGAGTAGAAGGTCTATTGGAGCAAGATCTTTTGCCTACAATCTTATGAGGCAGATTATAGAGAAAAACTGTAATTTAAGCTATCGGGAACTGTGTGGGTTGTTCAGAAAAAGGAATTTCATTGAGGATGTATGTGCTATTGATGAAAAGAGAATGGACAGATGGTTTTTACAACCTGATGAAATCATGACCTTGACTGACGGAACAAAAGTCGCAATCTCCAATCAGTGGGGATTCAATAATAACAGTAAGCCTAAGATGGATTTTCTTCGAGAAGTAGCGGAGAGATTCAATATAGATACTTCGCTGCCTGAATAAAAAGCAATTCAAAAAAGATTTTCTGTCTTGATCCGGGAGTATTAATACCAAAGCCTGCAATATGGAATAGTTATGAAGATGTCAGAAATCTACATAAATCATCGATTTATTTCAATATTGATTCCGATTGCGAACCAGCAAAGTTGACTGACTATCTAAGCCTGCATGATACAAATTTAGAAGAATTTAATAATCTATCGCATGGCAAAAGCAGAAGCATTATCAATTGAACAGGCAGTCAAGCTGCTGCCTGAAGAGTTCCGTCCGGCTTTTATTCCGCAAGGGGCAAAGCAGATGGTTGAAACTCCAAAGGGAGTGATGGCTTTCCATCAGTCATCTCGACTCCGGGATGGAGGATGGAAAACAAGTCATCCGGAAGAGGAGATACGAAAATATGTCGATTATGTATTATTTGCAGTCGGCTATGAAGGAATCCTCATCCTTTCGCGGGAATTGTTGCTATCTTTCTTTGATAGAAACTATACCAGTCGTTATGCAAACAATGGCTACCCTATACATGTATTCAGAAAAGGAGACCGTTTTGTATGGCGAGGAAAAAATAGTAACTATATGGACCTCACTGATTGTTTTGTAAAGATATAGTGTATTGCAAGAGCATGCGATCAAGTCATGAGTTACAGTTGCTTTTCTGCATGTGAGGATGTCTGAAGGCTAGGTTATCTTTTACGGTAGGGGCACGTACCCGGAGACAAACGATCGATTGGGGAGAAAGTCATGTTCTTCGGTAAGGGGGCAATATGGATTGCGAGGTTGCGTTTATACAATATGAGACTTCTGAATTCAAAATCGTGTATGGCTGTGGTTCTGGCCATAATCATTACAGTTGCCATACGATTGACCTTCTTCGGTGATGACTGTAATCTTTTCGTTGTGGGCATGACTTTCCTCTTCGTATTATTCGCTATAGGAGTGATTTTTTTGCTTGCATATAGACTGAAATAGGAATTTGACATGGGCAAAGGCGGCGTTATGGCGATTAGGTTTCACTATTCGCCGTATGCCATCTTGATTATGTCTTGCGGGTAGCAGATCAGCAATTCGGAGGAGGAATCCAAGTCTTTGGGCTCGTGCTTCAGGAATAATACAGGCACTATCTTTTTCCCTTTGGCATATGGGAAACATGATATTTTATTGAGTAGCTTTCTATGAAGTTCTGCCGCTATCTCCGGATTTGTCCATTTACATTCCCCTACCAGCAAAGCGCTCCCATCCGAGGATTCTGCAACTACATCAAATTCCATTGATTTCGGACCGTTATCCGTCATGGCTGTTCCCCACCATCTCGATGCTTCTGTCCATCTGTGGCCGTATACACGGTTGCCGCTTATCGCTTCCCTGCAAAGATGTTCCCAATGGCGTCCGACATACTCATTGAAGCCTGATTGGATTTCCTCCATGACGAATCCTTTACGTCCACGTCCGATACTCGACATGTTGGGGATTATGAAGGTATAGTAGAAATCCATCAGTGGATCATTGATTCGGTAGACTCCCTTTTTTGATTTCTTCGGACTATCGCCAAACGGCACTTCGCGACGAAGATAGTTCATCCGGATCAGTCGGTCGATCGGAGCAGAGAGGGCTGTGGCTTCCAGACCCATTCTTGCGGCTATCTCCGACAGCCTGTTGGCTCCTGACGCCACAACCGACATCAGCGACTCTTCATTATAATTATGTTTTTGAAAAATAATTTTCTGCAAATATAATTATTTTTTAGTTCAGGTACAAATGTCAGAGCTGTTAATCTATGGATGTGCACGGTTCTTTCATTTGGGATATGCATTCGGCGTAAAGATCACCATGAGAGGGAGAGATGATCAGCGGGCGTCGGCTATACGGCGGAGGTTGATGGCATAGGGGGGTATGGGATCGCCGTCGTAGACGAGATGCCGGCTGCTGACGCGGTCTCCGAGAAGGCGTTGCAGATAGTCGAGGTTGCGCAGAAATGATTTGTTGAAGGTCTGCGACGATCTCACTTCATAGATGTCAAGACCCGCTCCGAACTCCTGCACTATATCTACCTCCCTGCCTTTGTTTTCCCGGTAGAAATAAATGTTGGAGAGCTTTCCGTCATTGAAGCGGCGCTTCAGCAGTTCTATGACGGCGACGTTTTCGAATATCGCCCCGCGCAGGGGATGCACGGAGAGCTGCTCGGCGTTTCTTATCCCTAAAAGGAAGCAGAGGAGACCGGTATCGTAGAAATATATCTTGGGGGTCTTGGTAAGACGTTTGTTGATATTGATGAAGTAGGGGTGTAGCTGCAGTGCGATGTAGGAGGTCTCGAGCAGCCCGATCCAGGACTTTACGGTAGGAGAGCTGACTCCGATCTCTCCTGCTATCTGCGAGGCATTGAGCTCGCTTCCTACACGCCCCGCAAGAATACGCATGAATTTCTGAAACTGAGCGATATCCGTCAGGTTGCGGAGACGCCTGACGTCGCGCTCCACATAAGTGGTGTAATACCTTGAGTGAAATTCGGAAGCCGGAATTAGTCCTGCCGCGACTGAGGGAAAGAATCCGTTGAAGAGAAGGGTATCGGTAGACACTCCGGAGGCACCCTCCAGTTCTGAAATCGACAAGGGAAGGAGTGTATACATGGCGGCTCTTACGGCAAGCGACTTAGTGATTGACTCCATCAGGTCATAGCGGTTGCTGCCGGTGAGGATGAATCGCCGTTCCGGGTGTTCGTCCACTTCCATCCGGATGAAGGATACCAACTCCGGGATGTGCTGCAATTCATTGAGTATCGTCTTCTCTCCGCAATCCTTGAGGAATCCTCTGGGATCGAGCATGATTTTTTCACGCAGTGCCAAGTCGGTAAGGTCATAGGCCTTATATGATGCGAACACGTGTCGGCACAGCGTGGATTTCCCGGATCCGGCAGGTCCGGAGATGACGACGACAGGATAATAATTGGCTCCATGCTCTATGGAAGGAGTGATTTCTCGATATATATAGTCCATATTATGTGTAAATGATAATGCATAGTTCACAATGCATAATTAGCTACGCTCAAGCTAAAGCAAGTCATAATGCATAATGCATAATTGTTTGCCGCTGAATTTCAGTCGAAAACATTTTTGTGTTACTATACATATAATTTTAATAACTACTTATATTTAAATTACAACTTTAAATTTGCGCAAAATTAATAAAATATTCCGAGATATCCAAATTTTTACAAAACTGCGTAATTTTAAAATGTAAAATTTAAATAGCGCAGTTGTGCGTTTTACGTTGGACGTTTTACGTTTTACGTATGACGACGCCGAACGTACAACTTACAACGTAAAACGTACGACGTACAACGTAAAACGTAAAACGTCGAACGCATTATAAGAGGGTCTTTATGCTGATATCTCGGATTTTTTCATTAATTTTGTGCTTTAACCTAATATTGCATTGATTCATGAACAGATTTTTCAGACTTTTGGCTGCTGCTTCATTAGCGGCAATACCTATGATCGCATACTCCGCTCGACCTATAGATACGCTGCGCCGTAGCGACATGGAATTTCTCAATTCCGCCGAAGCAGCACGTATCGGAGAGCAGGTGATGACATATCAGCGCGTTACGGGCGGATGGCCTAAGAACATCAATATGTGCCGTCCGCATACGCCCGAGGAGCTCGAGGAAGTGCGCGCCCAGCATAGCCGCACCGACGACTCCACTACCGACAACCTCGCCACTACCACCCAAATGACATTTCTTGCCCGATTGTTTCAGACTACCGGCGATACGAGATACCGCGATGCGTTCACGGCGGGGGTAGAATATCTCCTTTCCGGCCAGTATGACAATGGCGGATGGCCGCAGTTCTGGCCCGACCCGAAAGGCTATCAGGTGCATATCACCTACAACGACGGGGCGATGGTAGGCACAATGACGATGCTCCGCGACATCGCCGACGGGAAGGCTCCATATGGGGGAGGACTAGTAGAAGATGCGCTCCGCCAACAGTCGAAGGCGGCTTTCAACAAAGGGATAGAATGCATTCTTGCCACTCAGATACGTGTAGACGGAAAGCCGACGGTATGGTGTCAGCAGCACGACCGCGTGTCGTATGCTCCGGCTCCGGCACGCGCCTATGAGCTGCCTTCTTTCTGCTCGCAGGAAAGCGCGCAGATCGTAAGCTTGCTGATGGACCTTCCGGAGCCCGACGAAAGGGTGAAGGCTGCAGTGCACGGGGCCATGAAATGGTTTGACGACAACAAACTGATGGGTTACCGCATCGAACGCACGGGAGAGTACAAGAGTCCGGAGGCTAATACGCTTCTTGTGGCCGATCCGGAGGCTGGTCCGCTATGGGGAAGGTTTTATGATCTGGAAAACTGCGAGATCTACGTCTGCGACCGTGACGGCGTACCACGCAAGAGCCTCGAGGAAATCGGCCGGGAACGCAGAAACGGCTACAGCTGGTATAACAATTATCCAGCCTACCTATACGAACCCTACGACAAATGGGCCGACCGCTACGACCCCTCCGGCAAAGTCTCAATCTCCCCAAAAAAACTATAGACCTATTGCCGGAATACTGAACTTTTAGTGAATATCTGAGTTTATAAGTTAGAATTTGTTAAAACTTAAAACCATGCGCCAGATAATTAACCATTTTACGGACGATGACCTCTATAAGTTCACGATGTGCTGCGCGGTGATAGACAACTATCCCCGCACTCAGGTGCGCTACCGCTTCATCGACCGGAACAATACCGTATATCCCGCCGGATTCGCCGACGAGCTACGCGCCCAGATAAAGATGCTGGAAAACCTCGTGATCACCGAAGAGGAGGTATGCTTCATGCGCCGCAAGTGCTACTACATCCCGGATTGGTTTTACACCTATCTCAAGGGCTACCGCTACGACAGCCGATGGGTACACGTGGAGCAGGATGCCGACGGACACCTCAGCATCGACTTCGAGGGGAACTGGAGCGATACGATCCTGCTCGAAGTGAAGGTGCTCGCCATCATATCCGAGCTATACTACATAATGACCGGACAGGACGCGGCGCTCGACTATGACGCCTACTACTCGCATACGTATGCGAAAGGGGAGAGGCTTCTGCAGGCAGGCTGCTCCTACAGCGACATGGGCACACGCCGACGCGCGTCCTTCCAGGCACAGGACACCGCCATCCGCGCCATGAAGGACGCCGACATGGCCGGAGAGCATCCCGGACGGTTTGCCGGGACGAGCAACGTATACTTCGCCATGAAATACGACCTAATGCCCGTAGGGACGATGGCTCACGAGATCATCGCTGCCATCGCCGGAATGTACGGGCCCCAGATGGCCAACCATCTGGCGATGGAGATATGGGCCAACACATACCGGGGCGCTCTCGGGACATTCCTCTACGACACATACGGATGGCGTATCTTCAGCCTGAACTTCTCGGAAGACTATGCGAATCTCTTCAAGGGTCTCCGCGTAGACAGCGGCGACAACCACGAGCAGCTCGACCTTATATGCGAGAAATACCGATCGCTCAACATCGACCCCCGCACGAAGCAGGTGATATTCAGCAACGGCCTCAACACCGACGAGGCCATCGAGCTCCAGAGATATGCCGAAGACAAATGCCTTCCCATCTTTGGAATCGGAACGCATTTCACCAATGACTTCCCGGGAGTACGCCCGATGAACATAGTCATCAAACTGCTTGCCGTGAAGATCACCGAGTCGTGGCCTTTCTACTGCGACACCTGCAAGCTCTCGGAAGACCATGGTAAATATTCCGGCGACATCGAGACCGTAGACCGCTTCCGGGCCGCACTGCACCTTAATGATTAATGATGAATGATAATTTAGAATGTAGCTACGCAGTATAGATTCCCAATTCTCAATTCTCAATTACGAATTCTCAATTATTCTCGATAATACTATGATAGAATACCTGATTGATCTCCTTCGGGAGAATCCGACAATTCCGATCTTCCTCACCCTCGGCCTCGGCTTCTGGCTCGGCGGCATGAAGATAAAAAGTTTCTCACTCGGCCCGGTGACGGCTACGCTTCTCGTCGGCGTGCTCATAGGGCAGCTCGACATCCCCGTAGCCGAACCTCTGAAGACCGTAAGTTTCCTTCTCTTCCTCTTCGCCATCGGCTACCGTGTGGGTCCGCAGTTTTTCCGCGGGCTCAAGGGCGACGGTGTGAAGCAGATGCTTTTCGCGGTGGTGGAGTGCGTGATATGCATCGCGGTCTGCATAGTAGCGGCCAGGCTGATGGGCTACAATACAGGCACCGCCATCGGTCTTTTCGCCGGATCGCAGACCATCTCCGCATCGATCGGCGTGGGCTCCGACATCATCTCTTCCCTGAAGATAGATCCGGAGACGAAGAAAAGCCTCATCGGCATGATTCCCTCGGCCTATGCCGTCACCTATATATTCGGCACCATCGGGGCAGCATGGATTACGGCCAACCTCGGGCCGAAGCTCTGCGGAGGCATAGGCAAGGCCAAGCAGCAGATTGCGGAGATCGAGGCCGAGATGGAGGAGGGGGAGTTTGCCGCTCAGCCGGGCCTGATGGTGGCCAACCGTCCTGTTTCTTTCCGGGCATATAAAGCGGAGTCGAGTTTCTTCAAGCGCCCCCGTACGGTTTCCGAGATAGAGGAAGGTCTTGCCGGACTCGGCCACCGTCTTTTCGTAGAGCGTCTGCGTGTGGGCGGTGAAGTGGTTGACGTTGAGCCCGACGTGAAGGTCAGAAAAGGTGATGTGATCGTGATCGGCGGCCGCCGGGAAACGGTGGTGAATGAAGCCGGGATAATCGGTCAGGAAGTGGTAGACCACGAACTCCTCGACTTCGAGGCCGAAAACCTTCCCGTGACGGTATCCAAGAACGGCGCGGCCGGAATGACGATCGGCGCCCTTCGCAATGCCGACTATATGAGCGGCGTGATGATCAAGAGCCTCGTGCGCGACGACGTGAAGATTCCGATCCATAAGCGTACGGTGCTCGAGGCGGGCGACGTCCTCACCCTTGTAGGCCTTCAGAAAGACGTGGCGGAAGCCGTAGGGGAGATAGGCTATCCCGACCGGAAGACGGAGACCACCGATGTGGCGTTTCTCAGTTTCGGCGTAGCCCTCGGATGCTTCGTAGGAGCGCTCTGCCTCCACTTCAAGGGAGTGCCGATCTCGCTTACTACGAGCGGCGGCGCGCTGCTCGCCGGCCTTTTCTTTGGATGGCTCCGCAACCGCAAGCCGACCTTAGGACGCATACCTTCGTCGGTGGTATGGGTGCTCGATAATGTCGGACTCTGCCTCTTCATCGCCATCGTAGGGCTCGCCGCCGGACCGACCTTCATCTCCGGACTTAAGGAGGCGGGAATAGGCCTCTTCTTCGTAGGGCTTGCCTGCACCACACTGCCGCTCATCATCTCCATCTTCATCGGCCACTACATCTTCCGCTTTCCGATAGCCGTCACGCTCGGATGCGTGGCCGGAGGCCGCAACGCGGTGGCGGCATTGGGTGCCATACAGGACAATCTCGACAGCACCATCCCGGCGATGGGCTATACAGTGACTTATGCCGTCAGCAATTTCCTCCTCATCTTCGGCGGCATAGCGGTAGCTCTCCTTGTATGAGCGAATTATACAATTTAATTTGACCAGCTATTTATGAACTATACAATGAAAATAAAGGGCTATGCCCTGGCCGCGCTGGCCGCGGCCGCCTATGGTACCAATCCTGCTTTCGTAGTGCCGCTTTACGGCCAGGGCGTCAATCCGGTGTCGGTGCTGCTCTTCAGATATCTTATGGGACTCCCCCTTTTGGCCGCCATAATGGCCGTTAGGGGGCTCTCCTTTTCCCTGCGCAAGGAGGAGGTGGTGCCTACTGTAGTGCTCGGTGTGCTTATGGCGGTGTCGTCGCTCACTCTCTATGAGAGCTACAACTACATGAACTCCGGAATAGCCTCGACGCTGCTCTTCGTCTATCCGGTGATGGTAGCCGTGATGATGATCATGTTCTTCCACGAGAAGTTCAGCATCTCGACAGTGATATGCCTCGTGGTGATGGGGGCCGGCCTCATGCTGCTCATGAAGCCGCAGGGGAACGGCACCCTGAGCGCATTCGGATGTCTTCTCGTGATGCTCTCTTCCCTGACATACGCTATATACATAGTCATGGTCAATGTCTCCAAAAGCGTCCGCGACATTCCCACTACGAAGCTCCTTTTCTACGTGCTCGGGTGGGGTAGCCTCGTATATGTGGCCATGCTGAGCACGGGGAGTAGCAGCCTTACGTTGCCTTCCGAGGGTTGGGGATGGCTCAATCTGCTTGCCCTTGCGGTGATCCCCACTGTCTTTTCACTCGCCTGCACCACCCGGGCCATCCAGCTCATAGGCTCCACGCCGACAGCTATCCTCGGCGCCCTTGAGCCGGTATCGGCCGTGGTGCTGAGCATCACCGTGCTCGGGCAGGCCGTCACCGCGCAGGATATCATCGGGGGCCTCCTGATCGTAGCGGCCGCCACGATAGTGGTATGCGCCGGCCCCGTCGACAAGGCACTCCTCAGGATGCGGAAGATGTTTCCGAGGGTGAGGGCCAAAAATAAAAAATGAAAAAAGTGAATGTTTTTTTCATAAAATATTTGCGGAGTCAAAAAAAATCTGTAATTTTGTGTATGTAACACAAAGCGGCCCCTGCCGCTCCTCAATCCTTGACGACAATGACAGACCCCGAAATCCTCAGGAAAGCCCTGAAGCTACATTTTGGATTCAGCTCCTTCAAAGGGCAACAGCAAGACATCATCCAGTCGCTGCTCGGCGGCGAGGATGTCTTCGTGCTTATGCCTACGGGGGGCGGAAAATCGCTCTGCTATCAGCTCCCTGCGCTGATGTCGGAGGGTACGGCCATTGTGATCTCTCCCCTTATCGCGTTGATGAAGAATCAGGTAGACGCCATCCGGAACTTCGCCGAGAGCGACGGAGTGGCCCACTTCCTCAACTCCACGCTGACGCGCGCCGCCATCGAGAACGTGAAGAAAGACGTGAGCGAAGGCCGTACGAAGCTGCTCTACGTAGCTCCGGAGTCGCTGACGAAGGAAGACAACGTGGAGTTCCTGCGGGGAGTGAAGATTTCTTTTTTCGCGGTAGACGAGGCCCACTGCATCTCGGAATGGGGGCATGACTTCCGGCCGGAATACCGGAAGATAAGGCCCATTATCTCCAAGGTAGGCAACAGGCCGGTGATCGCGCTCACGGCCACGGCCACGCCAAAGGTGCAGCTCGATATCCAGAAAAACCTCGGAATGCTGGAGGCTAAAGTATTTAAATCAAGTTTCAACAGAGAAAACCTTTATTATGAAGTAAGACCTAAGACAAAAGACATCGACGCCAACATCATCCGCTACGTCAAGCAGCAGAAAGGCAAAAGCGGCATCATCTATTGCCTGAGCAGGAAGAAAGTGGAGGAGATGGCGGAGCTTCTGAAGGTCAACAACGTGCGCGCGCTGCCCTACCATGCCGGCATGGAGGCTGCCGTGAGAAGCGAGAACCAGGATGCGTTTCTCCACGAGAAGGTAGACGTCATCGTGGCTACGATCGCTTTCGGCATGGGCATCGACAAGCCCGACGTGCGCTACGTGATACACTACGACATCCCCAAGAGCCTGGAAGGCTACTATCAGGAGACCGGACGCGCCGGACGCGACGGCGGGGAAGGACAGTGCATCGCGTTCTACACGAGAAAGGACCTTCAGAAACTCGACAAACTAATGCTCTCCAAAACCCCGGCCGAACAGGAGATCGGGCGACAGCTGCTCGCAGAGACAGCGGCCTACGCCGAGTCGTCGGTCTGCCGCCGACGCATACTCCTGCATTACTTCGGCGAGAACTATGAAAATGACAATTGCGGCAACTGCGACAATTGCAAACACCCAAAAAAATTAGTGGAAGCTACAGAAGAACTTTGCGCCGTCATGGAAACGGCCCTCGCACTTAAGGAAAAATACAAAGCGGAATACATCACCTGCGTCATGATAGGACGCGCTACAGACGAGATCCGCGAGAACGGACATGATGACATCGAGATGTTCGGCTGCATGCCTAACACCGACGAGCGAGTGCTCGCCGCCGTAATCAGGCAGGCTGACATTGCCGGATATATCAAGCGAGACATTGAGAACTACGGTATCATCAAGGTTACGGCTAAGGGAAAGAAATACCTTAAAAAGCCGTCGCCCCAGTTCAAGATAGTAGAGGATTCGGAATTCTCCGACCAGGAGCCGGAGCCGCAGCAGCTCGCAGGCTCGGGCGCGGCCGACGAGATGCTATACAAGATCCTCGTAGACCTGCGGAAGAAAATAGCCAGGAAAAACGATGTGCCTCCTTACGTCGTATTCCAGGAGCCATCGCTCGAGGCTATGGCCACTACATATCCCGTCACGATGGAGGAGCTCGCATTCATTCCAGGTGTCGGCACAGGCAAGGCCAAGCGTTTCGGCGATGATTTCATCAAGGCGATTCGCCAATATGTGGAGGAAAATGAAATCGTAAGGCCGGAAGACTTCAAGGTACGCATGATGCCCAACAGGTCGAAACTGAAGGTCTACCTCATCACCGGCATAGACCGCAAGATAGCCCTCGACGAGCTTGCCGAAGGCAAGGGGCTCGACTTCGATGAGCTTCTCACCGAGCTTGAGGCTATCGTGGAGGCCGGAATCAAGATAAACATCGATTATTTCCTCAACGACGTTCTGGAAGAAGGAGTGGAGGAAGACATTATGGATTATTTCCAGGAGACAGAGGAAGACAACCTCGAGGAAGCCATCCAGGACCTCGGCGAGGATTATACCGAGGAGGAGATACGCCTCGTGCGCATCAAGTTCCTTTCAGATATGGGAAACTGAGGGGGAATGCATAATTCATAATCAGCTGCGCTCAAGCTAAAGCAATTCATAATCAGCTGCGCTCAAGCTAAAGCAAGTCATAATTATTTGTCGCTGAATTTCAGCTGAAAATATCTTGATGATACTATACATTTAATTTGAACAGCTACTTAAGCATTACAGCTACTTGAGCATTAAAGAATAAATATAATGTCACTAAAATAAGCATCCGCTAAATGCAGCCCCTCCGGGGCTGATGATACAGGGGATTGCATATTCCCCCGATTTCATCGGGGGTTAACAGAATGATTGCCCTCCGGGCAATTTCGCATCATGGCTTAATTTAGTGACATTGAGAATAAATACTATTATAATTTAGACAGCAAGGGCCGGAATCAAAATTCCGGCCCTTGTCTTTGTAGGCATTGACTATTTGGCTATTCGTCATTAGTAATCAGTTATTGTTTATTGGTACATCCTCTCGCGGGCGGCCGCTACCTTCTCGTCGGTGATGTAGTCGTCGTAGTCCATCATCTTGTCGATGATGCCGTGGGGCGTGAGCTCGATGATGCGGTTGCAGACCGTCTGGATGAACTCATGGTCGTGGCTCGACATGAGGATGACGCCCTTGAAGTTCTGAAGGGTGTTGTTGAAGGCCTGGATCGACTCGAGGTCGAGGTGGTTGGTGGGGGAGTCGAGCACGAGAGTGTTGGCGTCGGTCAGCATCATGCGGGCTATCATGCAGCGGATCTTCTCGCCGCCGGAGAGCACGCTGGCTTTCTTCAATACGTCTTCTCCGCTGAAGAGCATCTTGCCGAGGAAGCCCTTGAGATAGATTTCGGAGGAGTCTTTCGAATACTGACACAGCCAGTCTACAAGGTTGAGGTCAGTATTGAAGAAAGCGCTGTTGTCGAGCGGCAGATAAGCGGTGGTGATGGTCTGTCCCCATGCGTAATCTCCTGCGTCGGCGTGGCGGTTGCCCATGATTATCTCGAAGAGGGCCGTCATCGCACGCGGGTCGCGGCTGAGGAAGGCCACCTTGTCGCCCTTCTCGATCTGGAAGTTGACATCGTCGAAAAGCACTTCTCCGTCTACGGTGGCCTTCAGGCCTTTCACCTCCAGAATCTTGTTGCCCACCTCGCGGTTGGGGGTGAAGATGATGCCCGGATAACGGCGTGTGGAGGGCTGGATTTCCTCAATGTTGAGTTTCTCAAGCATCTTCTTTCGCGAAGTGGTCTGCTTAGACTTGGCCACGTTGGCTGAGAAGCGGCGTATGAACTCGAGGAGTTCTTTCTTCTTCTCCTCAGCCTTCTTATTGGCCATCTGCTGCTGGCGCAGTGCGAGCTGGGAAGACTGATACCAGAAGCTGTAGTTTCCGGCGAAGAGCGATATCTTGTTGTAGTCGATGTCGAGGGTATGGGTGCTGACGGCGTCGAGGAAGTGACGGTCGTGGCTTACCACGAGCACTGTGTTCTCGAAGTTGCAGAGATAGTTTTCGAGCCATGCCACTGTCTCGAGGTCAAGGTCGTTGGTTGGCTCGTCGAGGAGAAGGTTGTCGGGGTTGCCGAAGAGTGCTTTTGCGAGGAGCACGCGCACCTTCTCGTTGGCGCCCATGTCGCGCATCAGCGAGTAGTGGGAGTCTTCCTTGATGCCGAGGCCCGAGAGCAGGGCTGCGGCGTCGCTTTCGGCGTTCCATCCCTCCATCTCGGCAAACTTCTCCTCGAGCTCGGCGGCGCGGATGCCGTCTTCCTCAGTGAAGTCTTCCTTGGCGTAGAGCGCTTCCTTCTCCTGCATGATGTCCCAGAGGGTGGTGTGGCCGCGGAGCACGGTCTCGATTACGGTGCAGTCGTCATATTTGAAGTGGTCCTGCTCAAGCACGGAGAGGCGTTCGCCGGGGCCCATAGTCACGGAGCCTGAAGTCGGGGCGAGCTGGCCCGCGAGGATCTTCATGAGGGTTGACTTTCCGGCTCCGTTGGCTCCGATGATTCCATAGCAGTTGCCATGGTTGAAAGTGAGGTTCACATCCGAGAAAAGCGGTTTCTTGCCAAACTGGATGCTGAGGTTGCTTGTCTGTATCATTCTTTTCTTGTTCTTTCTTCCGTCTTTTTGTTTTCAGACTGCAAAGTTACAAAAAATTATTGAGAATCTATTGGAATTGATAATTGAGAATTGGGAATTTGGATTTTTTATTGTGGTAAGGGGCGGCGGGCGTCGCGTCTTGGCTATATGGTCAGAAGCGGACGGCGAGTTCGACTACGAGCTTGTTGCCCTGTCCTTCGGATGGAGTGTAGCGGTGCTGGTAGAAATACTGTTCGTAGTCGAGCATCAGGTCGGCAAACACTTTCTTATAGCGGTAGGAGAGGGTTCCCCCTAAGGTCACTCGGTGGCGCCCTTCGTTGTCGGCCGTGCCCTCCACTCCGTTCCATTGTCGGTTCATGCCGTCGTAGCGGGCCTGCACGCTCCAGTGGTTGAAGATGCCGAGTTTTGCGGCGCGTCCATAGTCGCCCCACGCCACCCACGAATGGGCGTCCTTGTGGCTTGACGCGACGTAATGCTCGTTCATGTATTCAAGGCCGCCGCGCCAGTCTCCCCGCTTCCATGTGGTGCCGATGTCGTAGAGCATGATGCGTGTCACGTCGGGCAGGATGTCCATCACTCCTCCGCATATGTTGAAGTCGCCTGCCTGGAGGGTCACGCGTCCGCATCCCATGTAGGATTTGCTCCACACATTATGGTTGGCCACTCCTCCGGCATTGCCGACGGCGGCTTCAACGGTAAGCGGAACCGAAACCGGAACGGTATACGTGAGTTTGGCGCCCACCTTACGGTAGTTGCACATCTGCTTTCCCATGAAGGAGCGGTTGGCGAAGACGTAGTTCTGCGGAGCCATGAATGGCTCACGGCCAAACGGCATCCTGAACTGTCCGGCCTGGACCTCAAGGCCTTTGGCGACGCCCATCTTCACGTATGCGTCGTGAAACTTGAAGACTCCCTGGTCGCATAGGTCGACCTGAAGGAAATAGCCGATCTTCGGAGCTACCTTGCCCTCGGCCGTAAACCGGGCCCAACGCACTTCGAAGCGGCTTTCACCGGTCTCGGTGTCGATTTCCCAGCGCGGGCGCACCGCTCCATGAAATTCGGGGACGTAGTTGATTTTGTCGGCTCCCTCGGCTGGCTCGGGACTGGATTCGGCAAAGGCCGGCAGCGATAGCGGGCACGCCGCAAGAATGGATGCTATAGCGAAAAAGTGTTTTTTCATGAGTGTACTTGATGTTTTAAGATGCAAAATTAGAATATTTTTATTAACTTTGCAAAAAAAATAAAGTCAAATAAAATGGTAAAGCATATAGTAACGTTCAAACTTCACGGCAGCGATGAACTGCGCCGTAAGATAGCCGAAGACTTCAAGGCCGCGCTTCTTGCGCTCCCCGAAAAGATAGAATGCCTCCAGAGCATGGAGGTAGGCATCAACGAAAATCCAGCTGAAGACTGGGATGTGGTGCTGACGGCGGTAGTGCCCTCGATGAAGGATGTAGCCGTCTACGCCAAGCATCCGGCCCATGTGGCAGCCGCAGCCATACTCGGCCCATACAAGGAAGCCCGCGCATGCGTAGACTACGAATTCTAAATCCTTAAAATCAAAATCCTTAATCCATAATCCCCAATTCAGGATGATACGGCTGCAGATAGAAAACCTCACCAAGTCGATCGGCGACAGGATACTTTTCTCCGACCTTTCCCTTACAGTGGAGGAAGGCGACAAGATCGGCATCGTAGCGCGCAACGGGTCGGGAAAGACGACCCTGCTCAACATAATATGCGGACTTGACGACTACGACTCGGGAAAGATCACTTTTTCCGACGGCATCCGCGTGGGCTATCTATCGCAGAGTCCGGCTTTCGATCCTGAGATGACGGCTCTCGACTATGCCCGGCCGGAGCCTCACGACAGCGAGGACTATGGAGCGGAAGACCGCGCGAAGCAGATGCTATCGCAGCTCGGCATCACTGATTTCGGCCAAAGGCTCGGCACGATGTCGGGCGGACAGTTCAAAAGGGTGTCGATAGCGAAGGTGCTCCTTCAGGAGCCCGACCTCCTCGTGCTCGACGAGCCTACCAACCATCTGGACATCGCAATGGTGGAATGGCTTGAAAACTACCTTTCGCGCATGAGGGTGACGCTCATAATGGTGACCCACGACCGCTATTTCCTCGACAACGTCTGCACCCGCATCCTCGAGATAGACCGCGAACAGGCATTCATCTACGACGGCAACTACGACTACTACCTGCGCAAGCGCACGGAGCGCCACGAAGTGCTCAGCGCAGAGCTGGCCAAGGTGAAAAACCTTCTGCGCACCGAACTCGAGTGGATGCGCAGGCAGCCGCAGGCACGCGGAAGCAAGGCCAAATACCGAATCGATTCCTTCCATGAGCTGGAGAAACGCTCCCACGTGAACCTGAATGAGAAAGACGTGCGTCTCTCCGTGAAGGGAAGCTATATAGGCAACAAGATATTCGAGGCCGTGCATGTAGCCAAGAAGTTTGAGAAGACGGCGCCCGACGGGACGACTGATGTGATTCCCATACTCAACGACTTCAACTATAATTTCGCACGTTTCGAGAAGGTGGGCATAGTAGGCGACAACGGCGCCGGGAAATCGACATTCATAAAGATGCTCCTCGGGGAGCTTATGCCTGATTCCGGACATTTCGACGTAGGCGAGACCGTACACTGGGGCTACTACTCGCAGGAGGGAATGACGGATTTCGATGAGAAAAAGAAAGTGATCGACGCGGTGAGGGAGATAGCCGAGACGGTAAGGATCGACGACAAGACCACGCTTACCGCGCAGCAGTTTCTGACTCACTTCCTATTCGAGCCCGCCACACAGCAGAAATACATCTACAAGCTCAGCGGCGGCGAACGGCGCCGCCTATATCTCGCTACCGTACTGATGCGGCAACCCAACTTCCTCATCCTCGACGAGCCTACCAACGACCTCGACATCATGACCCTCGGAGTGCTTGAAAACTATCTCGCCGACTTCAAGGGATGCGTGATAGTGGTGAGCCACGACCGATTCTTCCTCGACCGCATCGTAGACCATCTCTTCGTCATGAAAGGCGACGGCGAGGTGCGCGACTTCCCCGGCGACTATTCCACCTACCGCCACTGCGTGCGCCAGGAAGAGAAGGAGGCCAAGGCCGCGGCCGAAGAGGCCAGGAAGACCGCGGCTTCAAAATCCGGACAGGAGCCTGCCGCGCCGGGCAAGCAGAAGACCGAACGCAAGCCCAAGCTCTCCTTTAAGGAGAAAAAAGAAATGGAGGCCCTCGAGATTGAACTCGAGAGCCTCGGAAGTGAGAAGTCGGAACTTGAAGCGGCCATGTCGTCGGGCTCGATGACTGTAGAGGAGATCACCGCGGCCGGAGCCAGGATGGAGGAAATCATCGCTCGCCTTGACGAGGCCGAATTCCGCATGCTTGAGCTGATGGAGAAGGAGGGGTGACGTTTTACGTTGTACGTTGTACGTTTTACGTTTGACGTTGGACGTACGATGTTGGTCAGACGGCGGCGATCATCTCGATC
>CAMWMK010000061.1 GCA_947175295.1 uncultured Porphyromonadaceae bacterium | reverse complement strand
AACAACCCAACAACCCAACAACCCAACAACCCAACAACCCAACAACCCAACAACCTAACAACCAAAAAACCTAACAACCAAAAAACCTAAAACCCCGCCTCCTGCCTGAGTATCAGATGTCCGAAGCGGCAGCGCATGCATTCGTGGCGGTCGCAGTATTCCTTCCGCAGATGTATCAGGGCCTGGCTCGCGGCAGCGTCTTTAGCAGAGAATCCTAATTGCTGCCAGTTCCTTACGATGGCGTTGCGCTCCGGAGGGAGTCCGGTCAGCAGCGAGAGGGCGCTTTCCTTCATGTCGTGGTCGCAGTGGAGTAGCGCGTAGGCATAGAGCAGGGGAGCGGCTACATTGATCAGCAGCACGCTTATGCTCGGCTCCGAGAGCGACGGCGGATTGGCTTCGGTCTGGCAGTCGGGTCCGAAAGAGAACCTACGGCTCCAATATGCATCCACCTCCCAGCGGAACAGCGGACGCAGCATGTCTTCGTCGCCACCGGTGCGCACGATCCTCTGCAGCAGGTCGGGCGTGTCGGCCATAGCCTTCGCCAGGAGCGCGATACGGCGGTAAGGGAAGTTCTGCGGCCTTGTGCGAGCGAATTTCCATGAAGCGGCCGGGATAGGATGCATCGAATATTTTCGTGCGAGAAACTTATATTCCCTACACATCAGCTGATATCTACGGTCGTCGGGGTATAGGGTCGGGTCGAGCATTCCGGCCTGCCCGAAGAATATAGCCTCCATCTGAATGATGTTGTCGGAATGTCGGCGCAGATGGTTGAGGTCGATGCTCTGAGCCAGCATCTCGAAGGGGATTCCGTTTAGGCCGAATCCCAGGGCCCTCGCCAGGGTGAGGAAGCATGCCGCGTTCCAGTCTCCGTGGGAGTTACGGAGCGCCTGCTCTATCCTTGCCGCCTTGCACTGCAGGCGCTCTACGGTAAGGGTCTCTATCCAGTCGGCCCTGCGGAGCTCATCTACGTTTCGCAGACGCGCCGCGCAGCGTATCTCGCAGTTGGCCGAGGTGAGATAGGCGAAAGTCCGGTAGAAGTTTTCAGGTAGCAGCACCCTCATCTGAGGTATCTCCGTATTGTCGGCCCTGCGTATCCTTGTATCGCTTACGGCTACCACGTGAAGGATCACGTTGTCGTAGGCCGGGTCGGAGTCATGTCCGTGGCGGTGCCAGTCGGAGGCCTTCATGTGTATCTCAACGTTTCCTACCCAGACGCGTCCTTCTATCTTCACCTTGGCGTTGAAGAAATCCGGCCCGGCGTCGCGGTTGAGCACACCGGGATCGATCACCCGCACCTTCTCGCCCGTCTCTAATTGAAACGGGAGCCCGAGCATCCTGCTCTGCCAAAGCAACTGAAATATCTCCTCCACAACCTAAAAACCTAAAAACCTAAAAACCCAAAATCCCAAAAACCTAAAAACAATATGAGATCCTGAAGTCGATGGTGGGATATACGGGGATGGCCTTCATGAGGTCCATATATGTGCCTACCTTGCCGCGGAGGTTGACGAGGTCGTTGAGCACGGTGCCGTCGTGGGTGGTCACTTTTGGCACACCGCCCCAGATCTGGATTCCGGCGTCGAATCCTACCTGCCACTTGCCGTCGGGAGTCAGGGCACCGCCGTAGCCGAATCCGACGTAGGGACGGAAACGGTTTACCTTGGCCTTTGCGCTTACGGTGCCGTCTTCATCGGGCATCATCATGTAGGGGGTGCCGTCTTTGTGGTCGCCCACGTGCACTCCGAGCTGCCCCATGCTCAGCATCTTCTCCTGCAGATCCATGGCTACTTCGAGGTCAAGGTAGAAGTCGCCGAAGAAGGGTTCGTCGAGCACCTTGTCTATATAGTCGTCGGCCGTCACTTCCTTATACATGCGGTCGTACATATTCACGGCCAGCAGCGAAGGCATCTCCTCCATGATGTTCTTGCTCTTTCCGATGGAGTTGCCGCCTACGAAGAATCCCGCCGTCACGTGCCAGTGGCGGTTGCGGAATGGATATATGTCAAGCATCAGTCGGAAAGTGGTCATAGTCGGCGTAGACTTCATGCGTATCTCCTTGTCGAGCGTCATTCCGCTCATCTGATACATGAGGTCTTGAATGGTCTCGAACTTATCGTTGACCTGCCCGTCGACATAGCTTTCCATTCCGAAGGTCATGGGGATGGAGATAGGGGGCATCCAGTCCACTCCGGCGCGCAGCTTGGTCCATTTTGTGATGGGAGAGGCCACCTCCAGGCCCAGGCCTGTGGTGCCGATGTTTGCGGCGAGCTCTATGGAGTTGAAAATGCCGTAGCGGTCCATCTTTTCGACTACAGATTCCGGGCGCTCTCCCGGACCTTCCACCTTGGTGGCGAAGTTGATGCGTTGGGCCGAAGCCATGGCGGGGAAAAGGATAGCTATAAGCGATATGGCCTTAAGAAATGATTTCTTCATAATCAGGTGTGGATATATTATGGTGCAAAAATAACAAATTTTTTTTAAACGCCAGCTATAAATTGCCGATAAATGAATAAAAAAATCAGGAGGTGATAGATAAATTCATACTTGAAAGTGTTTAAACATATGTTAGAAACAATCAAAAACAATGAAACAGGTAAGCAAACGTGGCGGCGATCAGCGTAATCGCGGCGGTTGGGAACCCGACCGCATCCTCCGCCGAGAGAATAAAGGCGATGCTCCGGTGGGGCTCATGGAGTTTATGGGCTCGCAGCTCCCCGACGCTAAAAGGAGCGACATAAAGAAATGGCTGAAGTTCGGCCATCTTGCCGTCGACGGGCAGGTGGCAACGGCTTTCGACGCTCCAGTGGCTCCGGGAGCTACGGTAGAGCTCAACTTCACGCGCCCATTCGTGGTGTTTCGCCATCCGAGGCTCAGGCTCGTATATGAAGACGCCGACATAATAGTGGTCGACAAGGGCTACGGCCTTCTCTCCGTGGGGACCGACTCATCGAAGAAGAGCAATGTGGAGACCGCCTACAGCATCCTGCGAGACTATGTCAAGTCGAAGCATCCTTCCAACAAGATATTCATCGTCCACCGTCTTGACCGCGACACTTCGGGGCTTATGGTGTTTGCGAAAAACGTCGAGGCCAAGGAAGCCCTGCAGCACAACTGGAACAATATGGTGCTCGAGCGCAAATACGTAGCCCTTCTCGACGGCGAGCTGCCTCAGAGAAGCGGCGAGGTGAGAAGCTATCTCGCAGAGACAGCGCAGCACGAGGTGTTTTCGTCCGACGAGCCCGGCGAGGGCAAACTGGCCGTCACGCGCTACAAAGTGCGCCGTAGCGGAAAGGGGCATACGCTTGCGGAATTCTCGCTCGACACCGGGCGAAAGAACCAGATCCGTGTCCATGCCCGCGACCTCGGATGCCCGATCACGGGCGACAAGCGCTACGGCAACGGCAGCGGTCCGCTCCATAGGCTCGCGCTCCACGCCGAGACCCTGCGCTTCGCACATCCCGTCACGCGGCAGGACATGAACTTCACCAGTCCGGTGCCGGTGCAGTTCAATAAATACGTATAATCCGCCCCTTCCCCTAAAGCCCCAAGGCTCACCAACCCAAAGGCCCAACAACCCAACAATCAAAAAACAAAAACCTCTGATATGTCAAACCATTTCGACTACATGCCTAAGCCCGAGGGGTGGAAGCCCCCCGAAGAGGAGAAGCCCGATATCGCCGAGGCTGCGGCCCAGGCGGAAACGGCCGTAGGTGAAGCAGCGGTGTCTGCTCCCGAGCCTAAGAAGCCCGAGACAGCCTCCGATGCTCCGGAACAACCGGAAGACAGCACCGACCTCGAGCGAGCGGTCACCCGCTTCTCCAACCTCATATCGTGGATCTTCGTTCCGCTCATGATGCCCGTCTACGGCATCATACTGATTTTCGCGCTGTCGTTTCTGAGGTTTACACCGTTTCATACGAAGCTCGTATTCACGTTGATCGTCTTCGGTGCCAATTTCCTTGTGCCGATGACCCTCGTGCTTCTCCTCAAGAAGATGGGCGTCATAGAGGATGTGGGGCTCAACGGACGCAAGGAGCGCCTGATTCCCTACGTCATCACGATAGTCTGCCTTGCCGGAACCGGCATATTCCTCTATCTTAAGATGGCGCCGCTGTGGGTGGCCATGTTCTATGCCGGAGGAGCGCTTGCCGGGCTCATCAACCTTTTGGTCAACTTCCGCTGGAAGATAAGCGCCCATGCGGCGGGCATAGCCGGATTGGTGGCCATGCTCATCCAGGTGACCAAGGAAGGGCCATCGGCCGAAGGAATGGTATGGTGGATAGTAGGCGCTATCCTGACGGCCGGGCTGCTCGGCAGCGCGCGCATCTGGCTCGGGCGCCACACCCTGATGCAGGTGATAGCCGGATCAGTGGTAGGCTTCCTCAGCGTCTGGGGATTATCACTGATTTAAAGATTAATTATTAAAGATTAAAGACTAAAGATTTGGATGGATGGGAATTTTTTATTAATTTCGCAGTTGTCTTCGCGGTCGTTAGTGTTATCAAGACACGCAGATAGACATTTAAGCTTTAATAATTAATATTTTAAACGATATGGCACAGGAAAATCAGAACCAGAACCAGAATCAGAATCAGCTTCAGATTCAGCTCCGTCCGGAAGTAGCCGACGGCAAATACTCCAACCTCGCAATGATCGGCCACGGCCCCAACGAGTTCCTCATGGACTTCATCTTCGCAGCTCCCGGCATGCCGCAGGCTCCCGTAGTGAGCCGCATCATCATGAGCCCTGAAAACGCAAAGCAGCTCATGTATGCCCTTACCGACAACGTGCAGAAGTATGAGGCTAAGTTCGGCGAGATCGTTCGCAAGGACGCAGCTCAGAAGAAGAATCCCTTCAGCAATAACTGATCACTCGCAGACGTAACAGACTGCTATCAGCATAGGGACGCGCGGACGCACGAGCCGTGCGTCCCTACATTATATATTCAGCCCCCTGAACCTTCAATTCCGGATTCTCAATCCTCAAATATACATATGCTATACATCTACAATACCCTCAGCCGCGTCAAGCAGCCCTTCAAGCCCCTCCACGAGGGAAGGGTAGGCATGTATGTCTGCGGCCCTACCGTATATGGCGACGCACATCTCGGCCACGCCCGCCCCGCGATCACATTCGATATCCTTTTCCGCTATCTCAGACACCTGGGCTATAAGGTGCGCTACGTGCGCAACATCACCGACGTTGGCCATCTCGAGCATGACGCCGACTCGGGCGAAGACAAGGTGGCGAAGAAGGCCCGTCTGGAGCAGTTGGAGCCGATGGAAGTGGTGCAGTATTACCTCAACCGCTACCATCACGACATGGAGGCCCTCAATGTGCTCCCGCCGAGCATCGAGCCCCATGCCTCCGGCCATATCATCGAGCAGATAGAATATGTCAAGAAGATCCTCGAAGCCGGATATGCCTACGAAAGTCAGGGTTCGGTCTATTTCGATGTGGCCAAATACAACAAAGACCACCACTACGGCAAACTCTCCGGCCGCAATATCGACGACCTCCTATCCACTACCCGCGAACTCGACGGCCAGGACGAGAAGCGCAATCCCCTCGACTTCGCGCTCTGGAAGAAAGCCTCGCCCGAGCATATCATGCACTGGCCTTCGCCCTGGAGCGAGGGTTTCCCCGGCTGGCACCTCGAGTGCTCCACTATGGGAGAGAAGTATCTTGGCGAGGAGTTCGACATCCACGGCGGCGGCATGGACCTCATGTTTCCCCACCACGAATGCGAGATAGCGCAGAGCGTAGCGGCCAAAGGCCACGACACGGTGCGCTACTGGATGCACAACAACATGATCACCATAGCCGGAAAGAAAATGGGCAAGAGCTACAACAACTTCATTACCCTGGAGCAGTTCTTCAAGGGCGAGCATCCGCTCCTTACCCGTCCTTACTCCCCGATGGTGATTCGCTTCTTCATCCTTCAGGCGCAATACCGCAGCACCGTCGACTTCTCCGACTCCGCCCTTCAGGCGGCTGAGAAAGCGCTTGAGAAGATGCTCGACGGCTACCGCCGCCTCCAGGCCCTGCAGCCTGCCGAGACATCGAGCGTGGAGCTTCCCGACTTCGCATCCAAATGCTATGAGGCCATGGACGACGACCTCAACACCCCGATGGTGATAGCCCAGCTCTTCGATGCCTGCACCTACATCAACAAGGCCTCCGACGGCCTGATCACCCTTTCGGCCGAAGACATAGATAAGCTCAAGTCGCTCTTCAATACATTCCTCGTCGACCTTCTCGGCATCCGCGTAGACTCCGCCTCTGCGGCAGGGGAGGGCAATTCAGCCCAGACCAAGGCATTCGAGGGAGCTGTAGACCTTCTGATGGATGTGCGCAAAAACGCCAAGGCTGCCAAAGACTGGGCTACCAGCGACTTCATCCGCGACCGCCTCGCCGCCCTCGGCTTCGACGTAAAAGACACCAAGAACGGTGTGGAATGGAAAATAAAGTCATAATTATTCTATGTCAAAATACAATTATAACAGAAGGCGGAGCAGCGTGGCTAAGGCGGGTAAGGTGGAGATCGGCGGCGACAACCCGATCAGGGTGCAGTCGATGTGCAACACCAACACCAACGACACCGAGGCCAGCGCCGCGCAGTCGCTGCGCATAGCGGAGGCCGGCGGCGAACTCGTGCGTCTCACCACGCAGGGAGTCAAGGAAGCCTCCAACATGGCCCGCATAAAGCAGGCCCTCAAGGAGGCCGGATGCGACGTGCCCCTCGTGGCCGACGTCCATTTCAATCCCAACGCCGCTTTCGAAGCCGCAACGACATGCGACAAGGTGCGTATCAATCCGGGCAACTTCGTAGATGCCGCCCGCACCTTCCGGAAGCTTGAGTTTACCGATGAGGAGTACGCGCAGGAGCTCGGGAAGATACGGGCTAAGTTCGTTCCATTCCTTAATATATGCAAGGAGCATCATACGTGCGTGCGCTTAGGAGTGAACCACGGCTCGCTCTCCGACCGCATCATGAGCCGCTACGGCGACACTCCGGCCGGAATGGTGGAGTCGGTGATGGAATTCCTGCGCATAGCCCGCGAGGAGGATTTCGACAACATCGTCATCTCCGTCAAGGCCTCCAACGTAACCGTGATGGTGGAGACAGTGCGTCTTCTCGTAGAGACCATGGAGAAAGAAGGGATGAGTTTCCCTCTTCATTTAGGAGTGACGGAGGCCGGCGATGGCGAAGACGGGCGCATCAAAAGTGCCGTAGGCATAGGCACCTTGCTCGGCGACGGCATCGGCGACACCATCCGCGTCTCCCTGAGCGAGGATCCGGAAGCCGAGATTCCGGTAGCGGTCAAGCTGCGTGACTACATCGCCTCCCGGGCCGGGCATGAGCTGATACCCGAACCGGCTACAGTGCTTCCCGGCAAGGCGCGCGACCATGCAGCCAAGCTTCCCTATCCGGAGTTTCCGGTAATGGACGTAGACTTCACCCTTCAGCCGGACTGGCACTACGTCTCTACGGCTATGGAGCCGACCCGTTACGGGGATGAGAAGCCTGTGGTGCTGACCACATCCTCCGACAACCGTCCCGGAGCCTTCCGAAGCTGGATCGACAGGTTTGTGGCCCTCGGAGGGAAGAATCCCGTAATCGTCATGATGGGATTCCTCACCACTAATCTCGAGGATCTTCAGGTAGAGGCCGGTGCCGATTTCGGTCCGTTGCTGCTCGACGGGTATGCATCCGGCATCGGCATCGTGGCTTCGGAGAAATTCACCAAGGATGAGGTGAAGAGCATCGCTCTCGGCATCCTGCAGGCGGCGCGCCTACGTATTTCGAAGACGGAGTATATCGCATGTCCCGGCTGCGGACGCACCCTTTTCGACCTTCAGAAGACGCTGGCTGAAGTTAAGGCACACACCGGACATCTGAAAGGGCTCAAGATCGGGGTGATGGGCTGCATCGTCAACGGTCCCGGCGAGATGGCCGACGCAGATTACGGCTACGTCGGCGCAGGTCCCGGGCGGGTCTCCATATATAAGGGCAAGGAGCTCGTGATGAAAAACATCCCCGCTGAGGAAGCCCTGGGCAGTCTGCTTGCCTTGATAGAGCGGGATGCCTGAAATTCGGATAAGATTTTTCTTATTTTAGACCGAACTTTATCAGATAATCTTTGTTATAGGTTTGAAAGTGGTAATTTTTTTTCTTTTTTTTTATTAAAATTGAAAAATTTATATTAATTTTGCAGTCGAATCCATAGGATTCACAAAAGTTTTTATAGTGACTTGCCTGACTGGGTCATCGCATGTGAGGCAATAAGGATTCCGCTTTTTGAAACGACAATAAGAATAAAAATATAATTATCAATAACTTAAAACTACCAGAGATGAAGAAAAAAGTACTCTACGGAGCCGCCTTGGCGCTTTTCGCAAGCGTGAGCATGGGCACTCTTCAGTCCTGTAAGGATGATTTGAGTGACTTTGAGCACAAGACTCAGTACGACAACAAGGTCCTGACTGATCAGATCAATGCGCTTAAGACCGCTCTCGAAGACTGCAAGAGCAACTGCGCTTCCGAGATCGCAAGCCTGAAGACATCTATCTCCAACCTTCAGAAGCAGATCGCCGACAACAAGGATGATGCCGACGCCACTAAGAAACTCGTCCAGAAGCTTGAGCAGGATCTTAGGGCTCTTTCCGACAAGGTCGCCCTTATGTATACAAACGATAAGATTGACGAGATGCTCGGCAATCTTAAGCAACTGGTTGAGAAATACAATGACGAGCAGACTGAAGCGAATGCAACTCTTAAGGTAGCTCTTGAGTCGACTATCAGTGAGGAAGTGGGTAAGATCAACGGCCTGATAGATAGGGTCAAGGAAGAGATTCAGAAGGATTACAACCAGAAGTTTGATAATCTTAAGGATGAATTTGCTTCCAAGACTGAATTTAATACACTCGTTGATAAGGTAACTACTCTTGAGGAGACTACTAAGACTCAGCAGGCTGCTATCGAGGCTGCCCAGAATGAGATCAACGAGCTCTGGATGCAGATGAACTCCCAGAACGAACTCATCAACCAGGTTTACCAGAGCCTTACCGATGAACTCAACGAGCTCGGCGCTAAGTATGACGAGGTCAGCAAGAACCTTGATCAGCTCACTCAGGACATCTACGGCACCGGCGGTCTTCAGGAGCAGATGGTTCAGCTCTACAACTCGCTCCGCGATGAACTCACTGCAGAAGATGAGGAGATCTGGAAGACTATCGAGGCTGTACGTGAAGAGGCTTCTATGTATTGGCGCGCTACTGAAGCTACTTTCGAAGAGCTCCGCAACGAGGATGAACAGCTCTGGCTCGCTATCGCCGGTCCCGGCGGCCTTCAGGAGCAGCTTGCCCAGGTGCTTAACGCACATGCTGCCGACATCGAGGCTCTCGAAAATGAAATCGCTGAGCTCAACACCAAATACGACAATCTGCTCGGCCGCATGAACAAGCTCATCACCGGTATTCTTCTTCAGGCTACCGACAACCCCGTATTCGGCGACTTCAGCCTGCCTATCGGCGTGAAGAACAATATGCTCTTCAACTGGTATGGCTACAACTCAAGCCTTATCAAGAACTTCCCGACCAGCAGCAACGCATATGCCTACAACGACCAAGAAGTTGACGTGAACTTCGCAGCTCTCGGCGTTGATACCGAGGCTGTTCAGCAGGGCTTCCTCGGCAACGTAAACCTCGGCCGCGTTTACCTGACTGTTAACCCTGTAGGTCACAACTTCGACAATACCAAGTTCACTCTCGAGACTTCCGCAGGCAAGGCTCTTCCCTTCGGCCTCAAGATCTCTAAGAGCGAAGACGAGCTCTTCTTCGGCTATACCCGCGCCAACAATGGCTTCTATGCTGCTGACGTGATCATCGACGGCGACCAGAACGCCCTCAACAAAGGTATCTCAGCCACTAAGCTCACTATCGACGACCAGCTGAAGTCTGCTGTGAAGGATGTTCTCAAAGACCGCTCGAAGCGTAACGCCGTAAACCTCCTCAAGGCTGTCTACAACCAGATGTCTGACCAGCTCCCTGCATACGCCGTTCGCTATGACTGGACTGATGAAGAAGGCAACCCCTACGCAGTTCTCAGCAACTACGACCTCGCTATCGCAAGCGCTAAGCCGCTCAGCTACCAGTTCTTCTATGGCCAGAGCATCAGCAAGCACCTCCCGACTATCGGCCATATCGACAACTTCATCTACAAACTTAAAGAAAATGGTGGTCTCCACTTCGATTTCTCTAACTCTATCGATCTCGGTAAGGCCAACATTACTCTTCCTTCAATCGATATCTCCACAACAGTTGATCCTGTGAAAGCACAGATTAACGTTACAATCGGGGAAATCATAGTAAAGGATACTGAAGGAAATATCCTTTATAATGAAAGTCCGGACGTAAAAGTTGACGGTGTTCAGGATTTGGCTGACGATATCACGAATTCTATTCAGAAAGCACTTGATGATATCCAGAACAAACTCGGTGGATGGTCGGAAGACGCCAATACGCAGATCAACGATGAAATCAACAGCATGTTCAATAATATCCAGACCCAGATCAATGACATGATGGCTGATATCAGCGGTGATATCAATGATAAGATTGATGATATATTCGATAACCTTGGCAACAAGGCTCAGCCTTGGTTTGACCGTCTCAACAAGCTCGTAGACCTCTACAACAAGGTTGCAGGTAAGATCAACAACGTTCTTGACAACCCGAACCACTACCTCCAGGTAGCTATGTTCTACAACCAGGCAGACTCTAACTTCGGTATGCTCTCCAACAGCAAGAAGTCTCCGACAGTCTTCAAGGGCGGCAACGGCAATGTTGGTCTCTACGCTTCCAGCTACACTGCTGAACTCGTAGCTCCCGCATTCAAGAAGTATGTGGCTGTTTCCAATGTCTACAATGCCGACGGTTCCAATTATGACGGCGCTCAGGCTGCTATGAACAAGGTTAACGGTTCCAACCACTTCAACGAGGTAGTTGACGGCAACACTATCCGCTACTCAATCCCCGCAAGCCAGCTCGAGAAGAATAAGATCTATGAGATCGTATACCAGGGTCTTGACTTCCACGGCGTGACATCAACTCAGAAATTCTACATCACGGTTAAATAAGTTTTGATTACGTCGGGTCCGGAACCTTAAACCGGTTCCGGACCGACAAAAACCTTAAATGATCGTAAACCCAAAAACAAGAATTCAATTATGAAATTAAATAAGATTCTGCTCGCTGGTGCCATGCTTTTCGCCGGAGCTTCCGCAATGGCTCAGGAAACCATCACCGAGTATTCATACGTACCCAACTGGTATATCCAGGGACAGTTTGGCGGTCAGGAGACTCTGGGTGAGACTTCCTTCGGCCATCTCTTCAACCCCAACGCACAGATCACAGTCGGCACAAACTTCAACCCCTACATCGGCGCTCGCCTCGCAGTGAACGCATGGCAGTCGAAGGGTGCGCTCAACTTCCAGGAGCCCGTCGGCAACCAGCGCTGGAAATGGAACTATGTGGCTCCTACAGTAGACGCTGTTGTCAACCTTACAAACCTCATCGGCGGCTACAACCCCTACCGCCTTGTAGACGTTGACCTCATCGCAGGTATCGGCGCCAACATCGCCTTCAATAATGATGAGGCTGTAGCAGCCAGCAAACGTCTCGCTGATAACGGCGCAGAGCCCCTCGCACTCCTCTGGGACGGCACTAAGGCACGCTTCCTCGGCCAGTTCGGTCTCGACCTCAACTTCAACGTATCAGAACACGTTGCTGTCGGCATCGAGTTAATGGCCAACGTGCTTCCTGACGGCTACAACTCCAAGAAGGCCGGCAACGCCGACTGGTATTTCAACGGCCTTGCAGGCGTTAAGTATACCTTCGGCCCGAAATACAACAAGACTACCCGCACTGTTGAGGTTCCCGTTCAGCAGCCCCAGATCATCGAGCGCATCGTAGAGAAGGTGGTAGAGCAGGCTCCCGTACAGGTTGTGAAGGAAGAGGTTAAGCCCGAGATGCTCCGTCGCGACATCTTCTTCCGCATCAATACCGCTACCATCACTAAGGACGAGATGTATAAGGTAAACGAAGTGGCTCAGTTCCTGAAGGATCACCCCAACGCAAAGGTAGTGATCACAGGCTATGCCGACAAGGGCACAGGCACACTCGCCATCAACCTCCGTCTCAGCAAGCAGCGCGCAGAGATCGTGGCCAATACGCTCAAGAAGAACTATGCTATCGCAGCCGACCGCATCACCGTAAAGAGCATGGGCGAGGCTGAGGAACAGCCTTATGCAGATCCCGTAGACAACCGCGTGGCTATCTGCGTCTGCGAGTAATCGTTTTTAACATATCGGGATACAATAAAAGAAAAGTGCCCGACGTTAAATATTACAGCACATCCGCCGTGACAAAGTGCACGGCGGATTTTTTTACTTTTTCAGACACGTGGACATTAAACGGATTAATATGAAAAAACTTTTACTTACTGCAGCAATCTCGCTCACGGCGCTCTCAGCTTTCGCCGACCTTCAGGGCGACGGCTACTACCGCGTTCAGAACGCCATTACAAAGCGCTATGCCTACCTCCTCGACAACAGGGGATCGATCGATAAGGGACGTGGGACGGCCGACGTAAAGGCAATGAAACTCTTTATGGATGCCGAGGCCATGAAGTCTGACCCCGCTACCGTGTTCTACATCGACTGCGTCAGCGGAGAGGGTACAAGGTCTGTCACGAGCAACATCAAAGGTCAGGGAACGGGACTGTATGATTTCTTCGGTGAATACGTGAAGATAATCACCGGCAAGCAAGTGGATGGCGCGCAGTCATACTACGCATCAGCTTCCATAGGCTCATTTACAAAATATCTCGGAGACCGCGAGCACTCCCTTTATGAAGAGGAGGGTTACCCCGATGTAGACGCCACGGGCGACTGGCGCCTATGGTATATCCATCCGATGGATGCGGCTTCCGACGATTGCTACTTCGGAGTGCTGCCTACGCTCACGGCCGGGGGAAAATACTACAAACCTTTCTACGCCTCGTTTCCCTTCACTCCGAAATCAGAAGGAATGAAGGTCTACGCTATCTCCCAGGTAAGTCCTTACCATGGAGTGGTGGTGATCAAGGAAGTGGATGGAGTCGTGCCTGCGGGCACTCCTGTCATAATAGAATGCTCGAGCCCACTCGTCTCGGCCAACCGTCTGGATATCGGCGGCACAGGACAGGCAGTAAGCGGCAACCGGCTCCGTGGCGTCTATTTCAACAATGACTTTCCCCTCAATCACGTAAACCGGACGGTCAACGACAAGCGCACCATGCGCCTGCTCACAGTCAAGGACGGTGCCCTCGTTTTCGAGCAGTCTGACGAGACTTATCTTCCCCGCAACGAAGCCTATCTCCAGCTTTCAGGCGACAGTGAATACGGCGTGGGAAGCTACAGGATAGTCACTGAGGCAGAGTGGGATGAGAAATACGCAGCGGTGGAATCCATCTCCGTAGACCGGACAGTGGATGTCTACAGCCTTGACGGATGCCTCGTGAAAGCAGGCATACAGAAGAGTGAGGTGTCATCGCTCGGCAAGGGTATCTATATCCTCCGCAGTGGGGCCGCCATGGAGAAGCTTGTGGTGCGTTGAAATGTAAGGCAACAAACATTAATATCGGTTTCTATGTTATATCAAGTGGGGACGCATATGCGTTCTCACTTTTTTGAAATAACTAATGCTTATAAATAAAATCTAAATTATGGATCAGAATCAGGACAACCTGCAAGATATAGAAGAATTTGAAATTCCTCAGGAGGCTGCGGAGCAGCCCGAGATCAAGACGTTTGCCGATCTCGGAGTGGCTCCGGAGATACTGAAGGCGATCGAAGAGCTCGGCTTCGAGCATCCGATGCCGATTCAGGAGATGGTGATTCCGCATCTTATCTCGAAAGAGGGAGATGTGGTGGGTCTCGCTCAGACCGGTACCGGAAAGACGGCCGCCTTCGGTCTTCCGCTGCTTCAGCGCATCGATCCGCGAAGCGACTCCACACAGGCCCTCGTGATCGCCCCGACGCGCGAGCTTTGCCTCCAGATTGCGGGCGACCTGGCTGATTTCGCCAAATACCTTGACGGAGTGAAGATAATCCCGGTCTACGGAGGCAGCAGCATCGAGTCGCAGATCAAGGCCATCAAGAAGGGAGCGCAGGTGATAGTGGCCACTCCGGGACGCCTAATCGACCTCATCAAGAGGGGCGTGGTGAAGCTTGACAAGGTCAACACCGTAATCCTTGACGAGGCCGATGAAATGCTCAACATGGGCTTCATCGACGACATCAACGAGATCCTCTCGCACGTGCCGGAGGAAAGGAAGATGCTGATGTTCTCGGCTACGATGCCTAAGGAGATAGCCGGAATAGCCCGTAAGTTCATGAAGGACCCCGTGGAGTTTGTAGCGGGCAACAAGAACGAGGGCTCGAAAAACGTCAAGCACATCTACTATATGGTGAAGGCCCACGACAAGTATCTTGCCTTGAAGCGCGTGGCCGACAACAATCCGGACATCTACGGCATAGTCTTCTGCCGCACCAAGCGTGAGACCCAGGAAGTGGCCGACAAGCTGATAGCCGACGGCTATAACGCCGACTGCCTCCACGGCGACCTCTCCCAGGCGCAGAGGGACCTGGCCATGAAGAAATTCCGCGACCACGTCACTCAACTTCTTGTAGCCACCGACGTAGCGGCGCGCGGACTCGACGTAGACGATCTGACCCATGTGATCAACTACGGTCTGCCCGACGACGTAGCTGTCTATACGCACCGCTCCGGACGTACGGGACGCGCCAACAAGACTGGTGTCTCCGTAGCCATCATCCACTCCCGCGAACGCGGAAAGCTCCGCGAGATCGAGAAGCGGATAGGAAAGACATTCGAATATAAGAAAGTGCCTACCCCCGACCATATCATCGAGAAGCAGATCTATCATCTTGCCGACCGCATCGAGCGCGTGGAGGTGAACGACGAGCAGATACAGAAATTCCTTCCGGGAGTGCGCAAGAAGCTCGAATGGCTGTCGGAGGAAGACCTGATGAAGCGTGTGCTCTCGCTCGAATTCAACCGTCTGCTCGACTACTACCGCGACATGCCCGACATCGACCTCAATGCCGACGCTAAGAAGGAGAGGGGAGAAGGCGGCGACCGCAAAGACAGGAAAGGCCGCGGAGAGCGCCGCGAGCGCGGCGACAAGGACCGCCGCACGGCGGAAGACGGCTATGAGCGCCTGATGGTCAACATCGGCAAGGCGGCAGGTTTCTTCCCCGGCAACCTCATGGAGCTCATCAACCGCTCCGTGGTAGGGGGCAAGCCGGAGATCGGCCGCATCGACCTTCTGCCGGAATACACCCTCTTCGATGTCCGCAAGAAGGATGCCCGCAAGGTGGTGGATGCCCTCCGTGGCGCTGACTTCTTCGGCCGTAAGGTACGCGCCGAATTCGCTACCGACCGCGACTACGCACGCGATGCGAAAGACCGCGTGAAGAAGTCGGAACACAAGAAAGGACGCAGCGAAAGCGGAGAGAAGAAAAGCCGGAAGAGCGACAAATCGGCCCGCACGGACTATGAAATGTCGCTCGGCGGACAGGCAGCGGCAAAGAAAAAGGAGAAAAAGGAGCGTAAAGCCAAGAAGGCGGAGGCTCCGAAGGCGAAATACAACGGAAACTACGATATATTCAAGAAGAAATGAGATCATCCTTTCCCGGGAAAAGATTCCGGAAATGGCTGTCAACGGCCTTTTGCCTCGCGACTTTCGTCGCGGGGCATGCCTCTATGAATGGCCCTGACGCTTCAGACGCTTCGCTGACTGCCTCGAAGGTGTTTGCCGAAGCGCCGCTCGAAGTGCTCGACATGCTGCGCCCCTCTACGCGCCTCGATATGCTCGACTACTATACGCAGGCCGACAGCATATTCGTGGCTACGAACGCTCTCGGAGGCGAGAGCCGCCTCCTGGAGGTGGCGCCAGACTATCTTAAGGCCGAGATCACTCCCGTCAGCACCCTTGAGATCAAGATCCTCAAGACCGGAAACAAGGAGACCGTAATGACCCTCTTCACCACGGGCGGGGAAGGACAGGCACGCGACACGGAAGTACGCTTCTTCGACTCCGCGCTCCGCCCGCTCGACGGGGGAAAGCTCTTGAAGGCTCCGGTGCTTACCGACTTCTTCAACCTCAAGGGAAGTGACGTAAGCGAGGAAGACCTGAGGGAGAAGGTGCCCTATGCGGCGGTGGAATACACTACTGGGCCCGGCGACGAGCCGCTTACGGCGGCGCTCACCACGCTCAGCGTCATCTCTAAGGAAGACCGCGACCTGCTGACTCCCCTGATGGTCAAGACCAAGTCGGCTCCATGGAAAAATAAGTATATTTTTTAGCCCAACAACCAACAACCCAACAACCCAACAACCCAACAACCACATATGAAGACAAGAGTAAGATTCGCGCCCTCCCCGACAGGCCCCCTGCACATAGGGGGAGTGCGCACCGCGCTTTTCAACTATCTTTTCACCCGCCAGCATGGCGGCGACATGATCCTCCGCATCGAAGACACCGACAGCCGCCGGTTTGTGCCAGGCGCTGAGGAATACATCTGCGAGAGCCTCGACTGGCTCGGCATAAAGTTTGATGAAGGAGTGCGCGAGGGCGGTCCCCATGGCCCTTACAAGCAGAGCCAGCGCCGCGACATCTACCGCAAATACGCCGATCAGCTTCTCGACGCGGGAAAGGCCTACATCGCATTCGACACTCCCGAAGAGCTTGAGGCCGCACGCGCCGAAAAGCCCAACTTCCAATATGACGCCCACACCCGCGGCGAGATGCGCAATTCCCTCACCATGCCGGCCGAGGAGGTGAAGCGCCTCATCGATGAGGGTCATCAGTACGTGATCCGCTTCAAGACGGAGCCGAACGTAGACGTAAAGGTCGACGACCTTATCCGCGGAGAGGTGGTGATCAATTCCAACATCATCGACGACAAGGTGCTCTATAAGAGCGCCGACGACCTCCCCACATATCATCTCGCCAATATCGTCGACGACCATCTGATGGAGGTCACCCACGTGATCCGCGGTGAGGAATGGCTTCCCTCGGCGCCTCTCCATGTGCTCCTCTATCAGGCATTCGGATGGGAAGACACCATGCCTCAGTTCGTACACCTGCCCCTGCTCCTGAAGCCGGTAGGCAACGGCAAGCTCTCCAAGCGCGACGGCGATAAACTCGGATTTCCCGTGTTCCCCCTCGAATGGCACGATCCCAAGAGCGGCGAGGTGTCTTCGGGCTATCGCGAGAAGGGTTATCTACCGGAAGCCGTGGTCAACTTCCTCGCCCTGCTGGGCTGGAACCCCGGCGACGACTCGGAGATCATGAGCATGGACGAGCTGATCGAGAAGTTCTCATTCGACCACTGCTCGAAGTCGGGAGCGAAGTTCGACTATAAGAAGGGCATATGGTTCAACCACGAATACCTCATGCGCATGGACGACATGGCGCTTGCCGAGCTTTTCATGCCTGTGCTCAAG
Source organism: uncultured Porphyromonadaceae bacterium (assembly GCA_947175295.1). Lineage (GTDB taxonomy): Bacteria > Bacteroidota > Bacteroidia > Bacteroidales > Muribaculaceae > Lepagella. Next base: position 2,383 of record CAMWMK010000061.1, on the reverse strand, counting down.
GAGCGTCTCGCCGAGCGCGGCATGAACGCCGACGACTTCGGCATGGACTATGTGGCAAAAGCCGTGGGCATGGTGAAGGGGCGCATCGAGTTTGTGCAGGACCTCTGGAATCAGGGTGACTTCTTCTTCGTGGCTCCCGAATCGTATGCCGAAAAGGATGTGAAGAAGCGTTGGCAGGAAGATACACCCCGCATCATGGAGGAACTCATCGGTGTGCTCGAAGGCATCGACGACATGGCGTCGGCCAATGCGGAGAAGATAGTGCTCGACTGGATCGCAGAGAAGGGATACCATCTCGGCAACGTGATGAACGCATTCCGTCTGGCAGTGGTAGGCGCATGCAGAGGCCCGCACATGTTCGACATCACCGAGCTCATGCCTAAGAGCGAGGTCATAGCCCGTATCCGCACCGCTATCGAAAGACTTAAGTAATAATAATGTGGGGAATGTCAGGAGTGGCGTTATGTTAAATTCCTAGGCAAACAAAACAAACAGCAAAGAATGCGCGTTATTCCATATAAGAGGAATGCGCGCATTCCTCATTTGTCAGACAACACTAACAATCAAAACAAATAAAGTATGAAAAAATCATTACTTTTTTCTGCAGCTCTCGCAGCAGCCGCTTCCAGTTTCGCATTCCAGCATGCGAAACTCGTACTGAAAAGCAACGACATGTTTAGTGTCGGCCCTAAGGCTTCGTCTACTTATGCTGCATCCGCAGGGCTCACAAGGGCTTACGGATCTATGGATTTTAGCTATGCCCAAGGGCTATACGGCGCGCTCTCCATCAATGGTACGACTGCCGGTAAGTCTCGCGTTTATATGGCGTTTGAGATGACTCCCGAGGATATTAAGACTTATGCCGGAAACCAGGTGACAGGTTTTACCGTCTTCAGTCCGTGTAATGACAATCGTCTCAATCCAATTTCTGAAGCTCGGTTTTTCTATACTACCACTTTCGAGAGTGAGGACTACGCTCAGGACTTTCCTCTCTCAAAGACTGGATATGATAGCAACATCGTCACTCTTGATACTCCATACACCATCACAGGAGAGGAGGAAACACTTGTTTTTGGCTACAGCATAGTCGCTCCGAGTGGAAACGTATATTATCTTCCTGTCGACGGTCAGGCTAATGACAATCCCGGCTCATGTATGTTCGGTGTAAGCAGTGATGACACATTACCTTCAATTGACCAGTGGAACAGTGCGTCTTCGTCATACGGAGCACTCTGCATGTACTTGAAGATTGAAGGTGATAATCTTCCGGAGAATATCGCAGTTATAGACGCTGTAGATACCCCCATGTATCTTCCGATCAGCGGTGAAGGGGTGGATGTCCCGTTGCTTGTTAGAAATGGTGCTCCCAATCCCATCTCCTCTGTTGAGATAACTGTATCCATGACAGGCACTCCGGATGTTGTACAGTCTTTCGACGTGGCATCACTTGGTTATAATGAATCCTCAGTGCTTGTTGTAAATGGCGTCAAGGGCGCTATCAGCGGTTTCGGGACTTTGGATATACGTGTCTCCAAAGTAAACGGTGAGGAAAAAGACAACGTTTCGTTCACAGCAAAAGTTCCGGCATATGATAATGGTTATCCCACTAAGGTTGTGGCTGAAGATGCCACCGGTACTTGGTGCGGATGGTGTCCAGGTGGCATAGAGGCTTTGGAATACCTTAAATCTACGTATCCCGATCGCGCTATTGCTATAGGGGCGCATAATGATGACGCTATGGCTATTCCCAGCTATCAAGATTATATCCTTGAGAATGTGGACGGATTCCCAAATGTAATGTATAACCGTGCAATATCTCAGACTCCAACAGGTAACTATTCCGATGTCTGCGCTTATATTGACGATGTTATGGCTTTCTTAGATTATCCGTCTTATGCCAATGTTGAGTTGTCAGGCGTTACAAATGACGACAATTCAGCGGTAGAAGTGAATGCCAAGACTACATTCACGTTTAATACCGACATTACGCATTATCTCTCTTTTGTAATCGTTGAAGATGGTGTAGGTCCGTATATTCAGCAGAATTATTTTTTCCGTAATCAGTATGGCCTTAAGATGAATGGGTGGGAGAGCAGCAGCTCTCGTGTGGCCACAGTATTTAATGATGTGGCGCGCTGTTATGTGGAATATCCGGGTATCAAAAACAGCTTGCCAGTCAATATCGAGGCCGATGTTGTAAATGAGTTTGCAATTGAACTTCCCATAAAAAATGTGAAGAACAACGACTATCGTGTGATTGCATTCGTGACAAACGCTCAAAATGGATACATTGTGAATGCCTGCGAGATCAAGATGCAGAAGAACGATGCAACAACCGGAGTAGCCGACATGGTAGAAGAAAACGCTCCCGTGGAATACTTCA
>CAMWMK010000060.1 GCA_947175295.1 uncultured Porphyromonadaceae bacterium | reverse complement strand
GTCTTGATGGTCTCGGTCACTATTCTCCGCGGTTTTCCTTATTGAAGATATGGCGTAGACGGGAGAATATCCTCTTTGATGTGGATTCGGTAGGCACGACGTTGCTGCTGTCCTTGAGGCTCTCGATAGCGCTCTTCTCAGCATCAGAGAGGTTTTCAGGCACGTATACCATCACATTGACGAGTATATCGCCGCGAGAGTGCTCGTTCTGGAAAGCGGGAAGACCTTTGCCACGCAGACGGAGCACCTTGCCGGGCTGTGTGCCCGGAGCAATCTTCAAGCGTGCCTTTCCGTCGATAAGGGGCACTTCCGCACTGCCGCCGAGTGCAGCTGTCGGGAAGTCGAGCATAAGGTTGTAGATGAGGTCCTGGTCGTCGCGTATCAATTCGGAGTTCTTCTCTTCCTGAATTACGATGAGAAGGTCGCCGTTGACTCCTCCGTGGCGGGGAGCGTTGCCCTCACCTTTAAGCACGAGGGTCTGGCCGTCTTGTACGCCTGCGGGAATATGGAATTCCACTATGGTCTCCTTCTTCTCTACGCCCGAACCGTGGCAGTAGGAGCATTCCTCTGTAATCACTTTACCCTCACCGTTACATTCGGGACAAACCGACTGCACCTGCTGGGCGCCGAGGAAGGTCTGACGCATCTGTGTCACGTAGCCTGTACCTCCGCATCGCTGACACGTATGGAATGCAGTGCCGTCTTTTGCTCCGGTGCCTTTACAGTGCGAGCAGGCAACGAATTTAGGTATCTTGAGTTTCTTGTCGACACCGTTGGCTATATCCTGCAGGCTCACCTTGACGGTGATGCGAAGGTCCGTGCCTTTATTGACAGGTTTGCGGGCGCGTCCGCCTCCGCTTGAGTATCCTCTGCTGTAGGAACCGGCGCCCTGGAATGCGTCGCCGAAAATGTCGCCGAAGTTTGCGAAGATGTCTTCCATTGAGAAGCCACCTCCGAAGCCACTGAAGCCACCGTAGGAGCCTCCACCGCCACCGCCGAATCCCTTGGGACCCATATCGTGGCCGTAGGCGTCGTAGAGCTGTTTCTTCTTTTCGTCGCTCAGCACGTCGTAGGCTTCAGCCGCCTCCTTGAATTTCTCTTCGGCCGCTTTCTGCTCTGCTTCCGGCTTGTCGGAGTATTTGTCGGGATGATATTTGATGGCCATCTTTCTGTAGGCCTTCTTTATTTCGTCTGGCGTGGCGTTTTTCCCAACGCCAAGCACTTCATAATAGTCTCTTTTCTCTGCCATGATGGTGGATCGTTTTAGGTGTGAACTTCAGTCGGATTTACTGTGCAACCGCCACTTTCGCATGGCGAAGCACCTTATCGTTGAGCATATATCCTTTCTGTACGGTATCGAGGACTTTTCCCTTCATGTCTTCCGCCGGGGCCGGCACCTGGGCGATCGCTTCGTGAAGGTCGGAGTTGAATGGTTCGCCCGTGGAGTTCATCTCCTTCACGCCCATGCTTTCGAGATATTTCACGAGTTTGTTGTAGATGAGCGTCATGCCTTCAAGCACTGACTTGGCGTCGGTGTCCATCTCAGCGGCCTTAAGCCCGCGTTCGAAGTCGTCTACTATCGGGAGAAGACCCTTGAGCACGTTCTCTCCGCCGTTTTTGATGATTTCGGCTTTTTCCTTGAGAGTGCGCTTGCGGTAATTGTCGAATTCAGCTGCGAGAAACAGATATTCCTTCTTTTCTTTCTCTACCTGGGCCTGTAGCTCTACAAGCTGGTTTTCCAGTGTGTTCACTTCCTGTTCGGCCTGCGTGTCTTCGGAGTCGCCTGCATAGTCGCCGTCGATCACTACGTTTTCATCCTGTGCCGGAGCCTCAACCTGCTCCTGTTCGTTATATTCTTTGTTTTCGTCCATATTCTTTTTATTTTTATAAAAAGGATTGAATCCTTTTCTGCGTTTTTTAGGGTTGTTTCTATAATTCATTGCAATCAAATATTGTGCCAATAAAAGTTAAAACTACATATTGGGTTATACTACATTGGTTTTTCAATAATCAAACGTTTTCAGCGCCCCCTCGGTTCAAATGTATGTCGGTCAAATAATCAAAGATGCCTTCGGGGTATGGATGGATAAAAAGAATGCAGCCACCTTCACAGGCAGCTGCATTCTGTTTTTTCCATAATTCAATTTTAAACTAACCTAACATCATGAAACGATTTTCTTACTTTCTGAAATCAAAACAACCTAAGAGTTCAATTGGTTCGGGATGTTACAATAGTTTAACAATTGAAATATTTTTGTTTTATTCCGGAGCATTATTTCTTTGCCGCGGGTTTGCGTCCCGGTTTGCGTCCCGGCTTTTTCTTTTCGGCAGGAGCCTTTTCTTCAGTGGCTTTCTTAGCAGGAGCTTCCAGCACAACGGCTGCATAGTTGCTGTCTTCCGCCTCCAGGATGTTCTTACGCAGGGTCTTCACTTCCTTTTTGAGCTGGTCGATTTCCGAAGATTGGTTGCGGATGGTCAGAAGCAGGGAGTTGAGCTCCTCGTTGTCTACGTTTTCGGGGAACTGTTCCTCTACGCGCACGAGGAAGTCGGCCAGAACATTCATATAGTTGGTGAAGGCTGCAAACGGGCTGTCATAGGGGCTGAAAGCAGCGTCGGCCTGGTTGTTGGTGGCCATGTAGAAGAAATGGTCGCTGCCCTGAAGGTACTCCCAGTCCTGCTGAATCTTTCTGTCTTCCACCATCGATACCCTCTCGGCGATACCGTAGAGCTTGTTGAGCGCTTCTCTCTGAAGGTCGTTGCCTTTCCATGCCGACACGTCGATGCGTGTACCGTCTACATAAGAGATAGGGTAGGGCACCGTGATGCTGTCGACAGCTTTGAGTTTACCCACCACCTCGGAAGGACTCGTAAACCGCACGCCCTTTTCCTTTCCGAATCGAGGAAGAGCCTTGAGGAAGTCGAAGATGCCGGCGCTTGCAGGGATAAAGCCACCGAATGTGTCCATGCTGAGCGCGATGTTGACTATCTGCTCCTCAGCGGGAAGTTCGGCTATCCAGTTCACGTATTTGTCGGCTGTAAGGGGATACTCGGCCCAGTCGGAATTATTGAAGTTGTGGGAGATGTCGGATGCCAGTTTGTCGTTGGTGAAGAGCATCTTCAGCTTCGGAGCAGCAGCTGAGGAGTAGACGTAGTCGGGGCTTTTCCATCCGAGGATGTGCTTGGCACCCGGCACTACGGCCGCTTTGTAGCCTGCCGTCTGGAGCAGGAGTGCGATGTCGTCGTCGTAGATCAGCTCGGTATTGGCGAATACCTTCGGAGTCTGACCGAATAACTGCTTGATGAGCTTGGCTTCGAAACTCACCTGACGCAGGAACTCATCCGGGTCTTCGAGTGAGGCAAGGGAGTGGGCGAACGTGCCTCCCATGAATTCCACTGCGCCCATGTTTGAAAGCTTCTGGAGCATTTCGATCACTTCGGGTTCGGCCTGCTGGAGCTGCTCGATGGCAGTGCCCGAGATGGCGATGGCGCACTTGAAGTCCTGTCCGTATTCGTGGGCCATGTCGAGGAGCGTGCGGCACATGGGGATGTAGCTTCTCTCAGCGAGATTGGTGATGATGTCTTCGTTGGCGAAGTCATCATAGTAGTAGTGGTCGTTGCCTATGTCGAAGAAGCGGTATCTCTTCAGGCGGTAGGGCTGGTGTATGTTGAGATAAAAACAAACGTTTTTCATAACTTATTGTCTTGTGTTGAGTATGAGTTTTATTATTGATTGCGTGCGGCGATGACGTCCTTGTATATGTCGATGACTTTCTTTCCAACCTTCTCCCATGTGATGCCATGTATCTCCTCGATGCCTTTGTCGCGGAGCGTATGGTACATTGCGGGATAGTGAAGTATGCTGTGGATAGCGTCGGCCATGGCGTCGATGTCCCAATAGTCTGTCTTGATCACATTAGTCAGGATTTCGGCGCAACCTGACTGTTTTGATATGATGCTCGGCACCCCCATCTCCATGGCCTCGAGCGGAGAGATTCCGAAAGGCTCTGATACTGAGGGCATGATGTAGACGTCTGAGTCGCGAAGCATCTCATATACCTCCTTGCCGCGGAGAAATCCGGTGAAGTGGAATCGGTCGGCGATGCCACGCTTCGCTACGAGCTTTATCATCGCGTCCATCATATCGCCGCTGCCGGCCATTACGAAACGAACGTTCTTGTCTTTCTGAAGCACCTTGACCGCAGCCTCTACGAAATATTCCGGACCCTTCTGCATGGTGATTCGTCCGAGGAATGTGACCACTTTCTCCCCTTCCGTACGGCGTTTGATGTCGAGGTATTCCTTATCGAGGGGAATTACGGCATTGTGTACCGTCGAAACCTTGGCAGGATTTATGCCGTATTTGTCGATAACGGTGCGGCGTGTGAGTTCGGAGACGCACATGATGTGGTCGGCGTTCTCCATGCCGTCTTTCTCGATGGCGAAAACGGTGGGATTGACGTTGCCGCGAGAGCGGTCGTAGTCGGTGGCGTGCACGTGGATCACGAGCGGTTTGCCGGTGACGTTCTTCGCATGGATTCCGGCCGGATATGTCAGCCAGTCATGGGCGTGGATGATGTCGCATTCTACGGTGCGGGCAATCACTCCGGCCACTATGGAGTAGTTGTTGATCTCCTCGATGAGGTTGTCGGGATAGCGGCCTGAGAATTCGATGCATCCCAGGTCGTTGAGTTTCATATAGTTGAAATCAGCATAGATATGGTCGCGCAGGTCGTAGTAGAGCTGCGGGTCCATCACTTTGCCGATGCGGCTTTCCACATAGTCCCAGCTTACGTCGCGCCATGCCACGGGAGTGCAGTTGGCGCCGATGATGCGGGCGAAGCCTTTTTCTTCGTCGCCCCACGGCTTGGGAATCACAAACGTGATGTCCATATCGCCGTTGGCGTGCATGCCCTTGGTGAGTCCGTAAGAGGCAGTGCCGAGGCCTCCAAGGATATGCGGCGGGAATTCCCACCCGAACATTAATGCCTTCATATCAGGTTAATTATCGTAGTTCTGTAATTTGTTGAGTTCTTTCACATTCTTGATGGTGCGCAGGATCTCGCCTACATTCTTCGCCGTAGAGACGGCTCCGCGGCCGGCGAAGGGGGGATTGCCGTCATACATCTCGCTAAGCGATCCGATGCAGTTTTCCGACATATCGTCTTCATAACCGATAAGCTTACGCTCGATGAAGCCGAGTCCGCTGACACCAAACACCTTTATGTAAGCGTCGGCATAGAATCCGAAGAGCCATGGCCTTACGGGGCCCTGATGCACTGCGTATTCACGCTCTACCGGACCGCCTACATAGTTCGGACGGTAGGCATAGCTCTTCGGGCTCAGCGAGCGCAGTCCTTTCGGAGTAAGCAGTTCGCGGGTAGCCAGGTCGAGCACTTTCCGGCGCTGCCTGCGGTCGAGCGGGCTGTATTCGAGACCGATGGCGATCACCATGTTGGGTCTTACCTCTACGTCGGCATACGTACCGTTGACATAGTCGTATAGATAACCGTAATCGTTGAGGAATGTCTCCGTGAAGCTGTCTTTCACCTTGTCGGAGAGTGCGGAGAGTTCATCGGTATATTCCTTCATTTCCTCCTCTCCTTCATATAGAGAGATGAGGAAGCGGAGCGCGTTGTACCAAAGTGCGTTGAATTCTACGATATAGCCGGTCCTCGGGATTATGGGTCTTCCGTTGATGGAAGCCGACAGCCAGGTGACGGGAGTGTCTGTCCCGTTGCTGGTCAGAAGTCCGTTCGGATTGAGGTGGAGGTTCTTGATCCGTTCGTTGCGGATGTCTTCTACGAGACGCTTTACATCTTCACCGTAGAGGTCGCGGCAAGCCCGGGTATCTGTGGAGCGGCGGTATTGCTGTATAGCCCATATCGCCCAGAGCGGGATGTCGGGAAGGTCTATCTCGTGGATGGTGCGGTCTTTCTCTCCGGTCTCAATGTATTTATGGAGGGCCTTGAGGAAGGTCTCCATTATCTGCATATAGTCGTCTTTGTGGTCGATGGCCAGAGTGCATCCGGGGAGCGCCATGAGTTCGTCGCGGGCCCTTACGTTATACCAGGGGAAGCCGGCCATGATATACATTCCGCTCTTCTTCTTCAGGTAGAACTGCTTTGCGGAGTTCTTCAGGCAGTTGTAGAAGCTTGTGCGTGGAGTGCGGCTTTTGATTTCGTTGTCGTAAAGGGTGTCGAGTTCGGCCGGATCTATCTCGGAAGTGCCGGCGCTGAAGATGATGCTCTCACCCTTCTTGATGGGCAGTTCGAAATATCCAGGCACCCAGAGGTCTTCCTTATATGGGATTCCACGGTCGCGGTCTTTGTAATACTCTATTCCCTTATACCAATGGCCGTCGTCGACCCACTTGACGGGTTTGTTGAACTGCATGACGAGGTCGGGATATCCTGAGTATAGGCAGCAGGATATGCCATCCTTCACGTGCTTGATGTCCTTGTTGATGGCGGAGTTCTCCACCACGAGGTCGTTGGCGTTGCGGAATGCGAGCATCGGGCGGAACTGCAGCGTTGTGTCGGAGTGGGCGTCGACAAGCGTATACTTTATCAGAATGCGGTTTTCATTGCTGATGAATGTCTTCTGCTTGGTCAAGATCACACCTCCTACGCGATAGGTCATCGTCGGTACCGTCTCGCAGTCAAACATACGGATGTATTTATGCCCGTTGGGGGAGAATACATCCGGTCCGTACTGGTGGAGACCGAGATTGAAGGGAGCCCCATGCTGGATCACCGTCTCGTCGAGGCTTGAAAGGAGCACGTGTGCCTTATCGTCCATTTCCGGAATCGGAATTACGAGAAGGCCGTGCTGCTTGCGTGTGTTGCAGCCGACGATAGTCGTGCAGTGGTAAGCTCCTGATTTGTTGGTGCGGAGCATTTCCTTCGGAAGGCTCTGCTCCAGATTTATCATAAGGTTCTTGTCAAATTTCAGGTAACTCATATCTGTAGTTATTCTTTTATTTTCAATTGATGCAAATTTAATTAAAATATGTCTATTGACAAAATAAAGGAGGGAAAAAATTCGTCAAAAGTGTTGCAAAACATATAAAAAAGGCGTGTCTCTTTTAGTTTTTTCCTTTTTCGTCAATTTCGACAAAGATGTCAAGGTCTCTTATAAGCCTGTCGCCGGCGGCCTCATACATACGGTCGGAAATTTCCGTAAGTTCGGAAAGCGCAGTCTTGTAAGTGGTGTTGAATTCAGGTATGAAGTCTTTCATTCCGGCAGATTCCACTCGGGTTACGACGTCTTTGACCATCACGCCGTCGGTGTCGGTGGTAGGTATCAGTCCGGGATCGTCTTTGTCGCTTGAAGCTCCGTTGTATTGTATCAGCCCGGCGTCTTTGAGCTTCTCCGCAATGTTGCTGACCATCCTTATTGGCAGTCCGTAGGTGGTGGAGAGGCTGTTGTGGGTGGGAGCCGGAAGTCCTAAATGGAATCTGCGGTAGACAACGGCGGCGACTACGAGAAGGACTTTCCTGAAGTAGCTTTCCGCAACGTTGGATAGGTTTCCGAAGAAGTTGTAGGAGAATACGTTCTGCAGGGAATAAGTCAGTCCGCAGCCGGAGAGCAGAAGCAGCCAGCTTAGCTGCAGCCAGATGAGCATCAAGGGCACGAAAGCGAATGAACCGTAGATGGCGTTGTATTTCGATACGTATATCTGGCCGTTGAGGAAGAGGAGCTGAAGTATTTCAAAGGCCACCGCGCAGAAGGCTCCGGAGATGGCTGCGAACTTAAACTCCACCTTGGTGTTGGGAATGAGCCAGAAGCAGAGGGTGAAGGCTCCCCATGTCAGCACTACAGGCACGAGCTCCATAAGCAGGTTGACCATAGGGGTCATGAATTTGAAAGGCATGACGGCCAGCACGGTAGTCGACATGAAGATCGAGATGCCCGAACTGAGTATCATCAGTATCGGGATGAGGAGGAATATGGCGATATAGTCCTTTATCTTCTGTATGGTGTTACGTCCAATCTTGATGTCCCATATGTTGTTGAATGCGTCCTCGATATTGCTGAGCAGTGAGATGAGGGTCCAGAGCAACACAATTATGCCTACTCCTACGAGTACCCCCGAGGATGCTTCTGCGAGATATGAGTCTACGAATCCCAGAGCCGCTCCAAGGGCCTTGCTTTGCGACGGAAAGTAGGTGTAGAGTTCCTTCTCCACTATACCCTGGAATCCGAACCCCTTGCTTATGGCCAGGAGCAGGGCGAGTGCAGGCACCATGGCGAAGACGGTCTGATATGTGATGGCCATCGATTTGATCTGCAGGTCGCGGTTAAGGAATGCTTGGGTAGTGAGGTTGATGGTCTTGATGAGGCGTACCTTTATGGTCTTGCGCGGATCTGCCCATACTCCGTTGACGCAGTATTCATAGAAAGCCATTCCCTTGTCGGTCATCCTCTGAAACCATCCGGTTTTTTTCTCGTTAGTCGAGTTTTTTTCTTTTTGAGGGTTTTGTTCAGCCATATTGTGTGTTTTTATAGTTTATCGTGAATGTACGTGAATGTATATGTGTTTTGAAAAAAAAGCGGGGGCGGACGCAGTGCCGCCCCCGCGGAAGAATGCAGAAGGGATATAAGCCGGGTTATGTGGCGGACACTCTGGAAGGAGTGGTCTGCCGTCTGTCATTTATCTTGACCGTCTGTCGCCAGACGGCTCCGGCGCCGAAGCGCCGAGCAGCCTACCCCCCGGCAATGGACGAGCAGCCCTTAGCTGCCGGTGTATTTGGCCTTGCAACCCATAGGATGTGCGGCATGCCGTGTCGCCATGGCATCCGGTGGGCTCTTACCCCACCTTTTCACCCTTACCCATGTCTTCTATTTGAGGAGGACGTGGGCGGTCGTTTTCTGTCACATTTCCCCCGACGTCGCCGCCGGCTTGTCGTTGGCAAGTATGGTGCTCTGCGTTGCCCGGACTTTCCTCTTCATGCGCCCGGCATGAAGCGACAGACCTCTCTTCTGCTATATGTATATACGCGGTTTGAGACCGAATAGTTCGGAAAGTCAGCTTAGTTTTTTTCTTTTTTCTATGTATGTTGCGATAAGATCCACCATTTCTTCAGGTTCGAGCAGCGAAGCGTCAAGGGTCAGGTGGTAGTTGTCGGCCACCCCCCAGTTTCCTTCCGTGAAGTAGTTGTAATATCCTTCGCGGTCATTGTCGGCCTTTCGGATTTTGGCAAGTGCATCCTGGCGGTCGGAGGCCTCTCCGCGCTTTACGAGGTTGTCGGCCCTCCATTCCTGTGGGGCGTGTATGAAAACGCTGACGAGTCCCGGATGCTCGCGCATGATGTAGTCTGCCGTTCGCCCTACGATGACGCAGCTTCCTTCCTGGCAGATCTGTCGGATTACATTGGACTGCGCTTCATAAAGGGCCTCTCTGCTGAGGGGAGAGGTGGAATACATGTCCATCACTCCGTATTTGCCGAGAAGCATGCTCCTGAAGAGCGATGGTTTCTTCTCGTCGGCCCTGTGCAGGATATCGGGGTCGTAGCCGTAGCTCGCGGCCGCCTTGTTGATGATCTCCTTGTCGTAGTATGGTATGCCCAGCATATCGGCCAGTGCGCGTCCGGTCTTTCTCCCGGTGCCGCCATACTGACGTCCGATCACGATTATTTTATGCTCTGATTGGTTCACTTTACATCGAATTTAAGGAAAAAACCTATAAAAGTAAAACATAATTCGTGCGAATTTGGATAAGGAAATGATTTTTTTTGTTGAAAAAACGTTTGTTTCGAATATTTTGTGTAAATTTGCGCTTTGATATTCCCATAGGCCTCGGTGCCGTCGGTGCCGGAGCGGGATAAATCAGAATAGATATGAGTGAAATATTAAAGAACCTGAGCGGGGATCAGGATGGGATGGCGACATACGACTATATAGTCAACAACGTGGATACATGCTTGGCATCCATGCCGGAATTGGTAGACAATCTCCGCCGAGCAGACATATCCGGACAGTTCTTGGCTTCTACCGCGAGATTCCTCTGCGCGGTAGACCGTGAGAAGTTTTCGGAATGGATCCAGCCTCTTGTGGAGGGTGCCATAGAGAAGGACTGGGAGCGACGCTATATCGGTTCCCTCCTCCAGGCCATCTGGGGGGCCGACTATAAGGAGAGGGCAGAGGAGCTTAAGGCTTCCGACGACACTTTCCGCCGCATCTATAAAAGAGTGTATCCCGCTGAGGGAATATAAACGTATTTGAATGAAAAGAAAGACTATCATATCCGTAGCGGCTCTCGGCGCGATGGCTTTGGCAGGCACCGCCGCCTTCGCCACCGCAGGCCAGGGCACGCAGGAAGTTAGAAATGTGGAAATGACACAACAGACCAATCGCAGCGAGGTGCCGGCAGGGCCGACACTCGACATCGCTACCACGGCAGGCCCGATCAAGATCCGTCTCTACGACGACACTCCCCTGCACCGGGACAATTTCCTGAAGCTGGCCAAAGAAGGATACTATGACGGGGTGCTTTTCCACCGCGTCATCAACGAATTCATGGTGCAGACCGGAGATCCTGAATCGAAGGAGGCTCCCAAGGGCGCCATGCTCGGCTCCGGCGGACCAGGCTATACTGTGCCGGCAGAGATAGTGTATCCGAAGCATTATCATAAATACGGCGCCCTTGCGGCGGCGCGCACCGGCGATGAGATGAACCCTGAGCGCAAGAGCTCCGGCAGCCAGTTCTATATAGTCACCGGCAAGACCTATACTCCCCAGCAGCTATCACGCATGGAGCAGGCATCGGTGCAGAAGCAGCTGCAGTCTTATTTCATGGAGCTTCAGCGCCAGAATATGGACACCATCCGCCAGCTCCGTCTTGCCAAAGACACTGTCGGGCTCGAAAATCTCCGTCAGGAGCTCATAAAGCAGACGGAGGCCAATGTGAAGCCTGTCACAATGACCGAAGAGCAGGTGCGCGATTACACCACCATCGGAGGCACTCCGCATCTTGACGGGCAGTATACCGTATTCGGCGAGGTGCTGGAAGGCATGGAGACAGTAGAGAAAATCCAGAAAGCGGAGACCGACGGGCGCGACCGCCCTGTGGAGGATATCCGTATCGTGTCAATCAAAGTAGAAGAATAAATATCAATATAACCTCATCATGCCATGACTGACGAAGTAAAGAACGTAGCAGAAGTGGAGATCACAGAACCCACCGTCGGAGCCGAGGCCATAGAAGTGTCTGCTCCTGAATCAGAAGGCGAAGAGCGCAAGCCGCGCTTTTCCGAAATGTCGAAAACCGAACTCATCGAGGCCCTCCGCGCGATAGTGGAGGAGGAGAGGGCTACTGAGCACCATGAGGCCCAGGCCATCAAGGGCGCCTACTATGCCTTGCGCAACAAGGAGACCCTCGTCGAGCTCGAGAAGCATATCGCCGATGGCGGCAAGCCGGAGGATTTCGTGTCGCTTCCCGATGAAGGGGAGGCCGAGATGCGCGACCTCATAGCCCGCTTCCGCGACATCCGCGCCGCTTGGCTCGAAGCCGACCAGAAGGCCCGTCAGGCCAATCTGGAAGAGAAGCAGGCCATCCTTGAAAGCATCAAGGAGATAGCCGCCGACATAGACAACGTAAACATCAATTTCCAGCGTTTCCAGGATCTTCAGAAGCAGTTTAAGGAAAAGGCTGAGCTTCCCGAGACAGCCGTCACCGGCCTATGGAAGGAATTCCAGACTGCAGTAGAGCTTTTCTACGACCAGCTGAAGATGAATAAGGAACTCCGCGACCTCGACTTCAAGAAGAACCTTGAGGCCAAGCGTCAGCTTGTAGAGCAGGCCAAATCCCTCGCAGAGAATCCTGACGTGGTAGACGCCATCAACAAACTGATGATCCTCCACAACGAATGGCGCGAGACCGGCCCTGTGGCTAAGGAATACCGCGAACCACTTTGGGAGGAATTCCGGGAGGCATCTTCCGTAGTGAGGAAGCGTCATCAGGAATATTTCGAGGGCCGCAAAGCCAATGAGGCGGCCAATGAGGAAGCCAAACTGAAGCTATGCGAGGAAGCGGAAGCCATCGTGGCGGCTCTTCCGGATTCGTTCAACGCTTGGGATGAAGCCACCAAGAAAGTGATCGACCTTCAGGCCCGCTGGAAAGAGACCGGTTTCGCCTCGAGGAAGAACAATGCTTCCCTCTACAATCGTTTCCGCAATGTATGCGACATCTTCTTCAAGTCGAAGGCCGACTATTTCCACAGGGTGAAGGATGAATACAGCGACAACCTGCGTCGCAAGACCGAACTCTGCGAGCAGGCTGAGGCTCTGGCCAATGAGGAGCGCATGGGAGTGGCAATCGAGACAGTCCAGAAGCTGCGCGAGGAATGGAAGAAGATCGGAAGCGCCGGTCGCCGTCATTCCGATGAGGTATGGAATCGTTTCACTGCCGCCTGCAATGCTGTCTTCGACCGCCGCAAGGCCGAGAATGGCGACCGCCGCAAGGAAGAGAACGCCAATCTGGAGGCTAAGCGTGAGGTGATAGAGCAGCTGAAGGCCCTTGACCTTGAGATGGAGCGCCGTCAGCTCCTTCCCGTTGTGCGCGAGCTGCAGGAGAAGTGGAATTCCATCGGTCATGTGCCTTTCAAGGTTAAGGACGCCCTCCGCGCCGAGTACAGGGAGATCTGCGATAAGATATACAACTCCTTCGATGCCAAGGAGAGCCGCAACAATATGCGTCGCTTCGAGCAGAAGATGGAGGATATCAAGGATGATTCCTCAAAGGTGAAGCGCGAGAAGGATTCCCTCCAGCGTCAGCTTGAGGCCAAGCGCAATGAACTGAAGACATATCAGAACAATATGGGCTTCTTCAATGTGAAATCGAGCGCCGGCAATTCCATGCTTAAGGAGCTCGAGCGCAAGATCAAGCTCATAGAGCAGGATATCCGCCAGATTCAGGAAAAGATCAAGATGCTTGGTTGAAGCCGTAGGGGAATTCAGACATTTTAAAGGTTTGGATTTTCATGCTTCGCAAAGATTAATAAATTTTCACGTTTGTTAATCCAAAAGAGGTTTTTGTTTGTTGATAATGGTATAATCATGATCCACGATATACTATTATTATGAAAAACAGAACCTTAGTCATATTAGCGACCTTGTTGGCGACTGCAGTGATGCAGGCTGCCGACAAGGTCGGTCTTGTATTGAGCGGTGGCGGCGCGAAGGGCGTAGCTCATGTAGGTGTCATCAAGGCGCTTGAAGACAATGATATTCCGATCGATTACGTTGCCGGCACTTCAATGGGGTCGATTGTCGGGTCGCTTTATAGCTGCGGTTGGACCCCCGACTCGATGCTCAATATGATGACCTCTCCCGACTTCCTGATGTGGAGTATGGGTGTAGTGCCTCGCGAGAGGCTATCGCTTGTCAGCATGCCGGAGCCAACTCCCGAGTGGGGCAAGATAAGTTTTGGAGGAGACGGCAACGGCAATATCGCGTCGCAAGTGCTTCCTAAGAGCCTTATCAGTCCTACGCCGATGAACATGGAGTTTCTTAAACTCTACACTCCATATACGAAAGCATGCGGAGGAGATTTCGATAATCTGTTTGTGCCTTTCAGGTGTGTTTTTTCTGATGTCTATAAAAAGCACAAGGTGGTCTGCCGCAAGGGATCGCTGGGTGAATCTGTGCGCGGATCCATGTCGTTTCCTCTTGTCTATCGCTCGATTGTAGTAGATAGCATTCTGGCGTTTGATGGAGGAATATACGATAATTTCCCTGTCGACGTGATGCGCGAGGACTTCAACCCTGACTTCATAATCGGAGTGTCGGTATCAAAACCCGACGGCAAACCTAAAGTGGACAATATGTATTCTGAATTGGAGGATCTCATAATCCAGAACAACGATTATTCACTCGACCCGGAAATCGGCATAAAGATCCAGGTACCGGTGACGCAGTTCAATGTGTTGTCATTCAATGATGCTCAGGAGATCTACAATATCGGTTATCAGACGGGTCTGCAGTGGGTTGACTCCATCAAGTCTCGGCTTAAGGCCCGACGTCCGCTTGCGGAAGTCAATGAACGCCGTGCTGAGTTTGCCGCTAAAGTGCCGGAAGTCGCTTTCAAGTCTGTCTCCACTCCGGGCCTTACGGGAAGGGAGAGCGAGTATCTGAAGTCGATTTTTACAAGCCGTGAGCGCCATACCGGCCAGATCTCCATGGAAGATGTGGAAGATGCATATTATAGTGTGGTGTCGCAGGGTGATGTCGAGGAGCTCCTGCCGGAGATGAATGGAGACGACCTCGTATTGAAGGCTACCCTCAAGCAGCCGTGGCGCGCATCGGCCGGCGGCTGGCTTTCTACCGGAGTCGGCAGTTTCATCTATGCCGGAGTCGGCTATCACAGCCTCAAGAAGAATTCGCTTGATGCGTTGCTTTCCGTATGGGGCGGCCAATCGTATATGGCTGTGCGTCTTAAGGGGCGAATACGGCTTAATTCCTACAATCCTTCCTACATCTTTCTGGAAGGCACCGCATCGAAGAAGAAATACTATAATACACTTCCCTTTTTCTTCAGCAACCACAATATCGAATCGTTCAACTCCAATATGAACTTCGTCAAGGCCGGCTATGAAGTAGGTCAGGGACAGTCGGCGCTCCTACGCGCCAGTGTGGCCTACGGACAGCAATATAAGGTCAATACCGGTAAGGTGGCTTTGGAGTATCTGTTTGACACATTAGGCGAACGCACGTTTCCAGTGAGCGGACGCAAGACCCATATATCACTTAGCGGAATGAAGATGACCGATACCGGGTCTCAGATCGAGACATCGGCGGCCCAGGAGGTGTGGCGCGCTAAGCTCGATATGCTTTGGAACAATTATTATTCCGTAAGCCGCAACTTCAATATCGGAGCTCTGGCCCAGGGTGGCATCTCTATAGGAAAGCGATTCAGCGACCGCAAGGCCGACCTTATGACCTCCCATGAATTCATGCCATTGGAGTCGATGGATTACTGCTATGTGCCCGGCCTTAGGAGTGATGATTTCATGGCTTTCGGAGCCATTCCTGTATGGAACATATTCCAGCGCATTCAGCTTCGTGGCGAGGCTTTCGCCTATACTAAGTTTCGCGAGTCTGCCGCATGGAAGGCTCCCTTCAGCAAGACGGAGTTTCTTGGTAGGCTCAGTTTCGTGACGAGCCTTCCTTTTGCGTCGGTATCGATGTCGGTGTCCTATTGCACGGCACTCCACAGTTGGAACTACGGGGTGGCCATAGGATGGTTTGTACCGCATCCTAAACTATGACAGACTGAGAGAATATTCATGCTCCGGTCGCATTTCATAACTCACCGTTTTTCTCTATTATGCTGACCGAGTCGGCAGTAAAGAATGGAAACTCGGGGATAATGATGGCCGTGGCGTGGGTCTTGCTTCGGTTGGAATACCTGGTCACCTGAATTTTCCTTGGCTTCGGCGTTATACCGGGGATGGGATAGTGGCCAAACACTACGACTTCTCTTGGAGCCTCCCCTTTGGGAGGCTCTTTCATCGTTACGGTGAAGTGGCCCGGGGCGTAGCGGTCTGTCCGTTCTCCTTCGATAGGCACTGTAGGTTTGAGTTTCAAGGTCTTACCCTTCCGGGTATGCTTGAAGTCTTTCATAAGCGAATGATGGAGGTCGTTGTCGAACTGACCGAGGATATCCTCGTAGTATTTTGCCCTTAAAGGGAATCCCAACGTCATAACCCTTGTTCTGTCGTAGAGGACGCTTCCGTCGACTGATATCGAGTGTAGGGCATTGATGTCATCGTATTGCCGCTTTACCTCATATATCCCTTTAATCATCAGAGTCCAGAAGGCAAGCACCGCTACTGAGGCAATGATATTAAGTATTGTGCTGAATCTGTGGCGGGGAACAATGCAGAGTGTAAGGATTGCGGCGAAGAGGTTTGCTCCGAAGAGCTGGCGGTTGGAGTATATTCCTACCGCAACGTTGAAGACTAAGAGAAGAAGCATGCCTACTAAAAGTGTGCCTTCGGGAATGAGGTTGTCTTTGCCTCTGAAAGAGAGGAGGTTGAAGTCGCGATGTATAGAACCGTAATAAATAAAAATAAATACAGTTAGGAGTACGCCTGCGGGAAATGAATATGAGGCGATCAGCATCTGGTCTATGACAGGCATTACGATGTCGGATACCCTGCCCATAGTGGAGGGGGCGAAGCAGTTGGATGCCGTGCCTAAGACGTAGCCGAATATCATCCAGCTTCTGCGCCAGTCAAAAGTCACACCGCGCTCATGCCTGCTCTCTGCAAACTGAACGATCCACCAGAATCCAACGCCTCCGCAAACTCCTATTGACACAGATTCCTGCCAGTTGCCGACAATGATTCCCGCAAGCATCATTGCAATTGTGGCCACCCATGAAGGTCGTCCATTTTTAAAGAATCCCATCATCCAGGCGATGTTGGCCGTCATTCCCCATATATAGCCTATCTGGCATGTGGGCATCATCTTGGTGATGAAGCAGAGCACGGAAAGGCAGATTGCGGATAGGATGCCTCCGGGATTCTTCCTGGTTTTCACCCCTCCGGCTTTAGCTAAAAGCATAGCGAAAAGCATGTAGACAATTGCGTTGCATACGGCAAACCATTGCTGCCCCAGTTTAGCGTTGAATAGCTGCACCAAAGCATGGGCTACGTAGCGGCCGTTGACATGTCGGTAGTGGATCCATTGGGAATCGAAGAAGTCCTTGACGGTCTTTATCTTTCCCCACGACTGCCAGATCTCACCCTTCATCATGTATTTGTAGTCGAGGTCGTCGCCGAGCCAGACCACATCGGCACTCATCCACCATATGGCGGAGCCGAGCAGAAGGAGCGGCAGGAATGACGGAGCGTAACGTTTCATGGTGTAGATGTCGGATGATGGTTCATTGAGCTAAGTGTTCCTTCATTTTCCTA
The DNA here is from genome assembly GCA_947175295.1 of uncultured Porphyromonadaceae bacterium. Lineage (GTDB taxonomy): Bacteria > Bacteroidota > Bacteroidia > Bacteroidales > Muribaculaceae > Lepagella. The sequence goes on along the minus strand of CAMWMK010000060.1, from coordinate 3,073 downwards.
TTGATCATCACCTCTCCACTGTATAGTATGAAGGCTCCGGCATATCCGGCTTCATCAAGCATCTGCATAGCATCTGCCGAGCCCATCGCCATGCATGCTGTAGCGAGGGCATCGGCCTCCATACATGTGGAGGCTATCACTGAAGCGCTAAGTATGTCGGTCTGTGCCGGTCGCCCCGTAATGGGGGATATAGTGTGGCCGAAAGTCTGTCCGGAATCGGAATGGTAATTCCTGTAGTTGCCCGAAGTCGCGAGTCCTTCATCGGAGAGTTCTACGATGAGACGTTCGGAGAATGATGGCTTCTTATCGTTTTTGAATACTTCTTTCAGATATTCCTCATCAGGCGTTTCAATCAGAATCCTCCATTTTTTGCCATCAGGGTTGAATCCTCGACATACCACCTCGCCTCCGATTTCCATCATGAGGTCGGAGCATCCGACATCTATAAGAGTCTGTGCCGCGACATCTACGCCGTAACCTTTTGCTATGGCGGAGAAGTTGAAGGCCATTTCTGGCGACGATTTATAGAGAGTGTCGTTTTCGATGCGGGTTTTGTCTATCCCTACGTAAGTAAGTATGGTTTCGATGCGGGCTGTATCGGCTGTCGGAGTGTGTTCTTTGCCGAATCCCCAGGCCTTGATGAGAGGGGAGAGGGTAGGGTCGAAAAGTCCTCCGCTCATGCGGTTGATTTTTCTCGACATCTCATAGACATTGATGAGATGCCCGTCGACCGGACCTTTCTCACTTCTGTTGATTTGAGTGATCAGGGAGGAGTCGTCGAAAGCTGAAACGCTGCTTTCTACAGACTTAAGGGAGTCCATGGCCACGGCCATGGCTCCGGAAGGTCCTTTATAGGTCGCATGCCAGACCGTATTCCATATCATGCCTTGCTCTTTCTGCCAGGAATTGCCGTTGCCACACGACTGCATCGGAAGCAACAGAAGGGATATGGCCGACGCCAGTAATAAGAATTTGAACCTTAATCTCAATTCTCTTTTCATTTAAGTATAATTTTCACAGATTCGCCAGAATAGGATATGACACCTCAGGTTATTGTAATTGAGATTCAGGATAGTTGATGATCTCATATTGCAGTTCGCGTTCATGCTTGCTTTCATTGAGGTTTGCGCCTATGAGAAAGACCGGACGGTGGTCCATCGCATAGCGTCCTGCATAATCCCTGGAATGAATCTGATCCATCGCCTCCTTTACGGATTTATTGTATTTGAATTCGAATACATATACGTAGTCAGGTGTCAGTACTTCCAAGTCGCTGCGCCCTTTATATGAATGTCTTTCCGCCATGGCTTCTGTGCCGGAGAGCAGGCACAGAAGATATGTGACCGCTCGGTAGGTCGATTCATTGTGATCTTCTCCAGGAAGGTCTTTAAACAGTGTGTTAAGTCTTTCCATAAAGGCTTTAGGGTCGCCGTCATAGAGATCGTCCTGGAAATTCATGAGGTTGAAAGGACTGTTGTTCTTATTGATGGAAGGGGCATAAAGGGGAAGAAGGAATTTGGCAAATCCTATTTCCACCTCTTTATTAGGGAATCTCAAAGTATATCTGTTCCTGCGGAAATCATATGAAGCAATGGTTAGATATCCGGTCTGAAACATAAGTGACAGGATATTGCCGGTGCCTGTGCCGATGGCTATCAGGTCTTCATAGGTTCTTTCCTGGCCATTGATGGCTTCAGGCTCTATTCCGCTATTCTTAATTCTTTTAGCAAGAAATGTCGGAGTTCCCGACTCAAACCAGTAGGGTTTGATTTTCTTACTGTATAGTGCCTTCAAAACGCTGTATGGATTGTAGATCCTATCACCCTCGTCGCAGAAGAGGTAGCCGTCATAATAGTTTCTGAGTTCTTTTATGGTCTGTTCGGATGTCTCCCCACGTTTTCTGGCCAGCTCTTCAATGCCGTACTTAAAATTGGAAACCATTTCCTCTTCAGTCCATCCGCAAATTTCCTGATATTGCTCATACATTGAAATGTCGTTGAGGTTGTTCAGATCGCTGAAAATGCTTACTTTGCTGAAGCGTGCTACTCCGGTAAGCATGGCGAACTCAATATATCCATCCATTGACTTTAAGTTGGAGAAGAAGCCTTTTAGCATGCTTTGTCTCTTTACGTAAAGTTCGGAGTCTTCTTTAAGTTGGAGGAGCGGTTTATCGTATTCATCTATGAGGATCACAACCTTTTGACCGGTTTTTCTATTAGCCGTCTTTATTAGTTGAGAAAATCTGCCTGATAAGGTTAAATCTACTTCCTGAATTCCATATATATGTTCATATTCGTTCAAAAATCGGTTTAATAGACTGAAGAGAGCGTCTTCAGCCGAATAGTCTTCCGAATTCAGGTCGAAATGCAGGACAGGCCTTGGAGTCCAGTCCATATCCAGACTATCTATGTCAAGACCTTTAAAGAGATCGCGCTTGCCGTCGAAATATGTGTGAATGGTAGACAGCAACAGACTTTTGCCGAAGCGTCGCGGTCTGCTGAGGAATACATATTTACATTCCTTTATCAGCTTGGCTACAAAAAATGTCTTGTCTACATATGTATATCCTCCCTCGATGATGTCGGGGAAAGACTGTATTCCGATGGGATATATACGTTTTTCAATGATTCTCTCTGCCATATGATTCTCATTTATCTTGCAAAGGTACTAATTTATAATGATATAAACAAGTAAAACTAAACTTTTCAAACGATTTGGCCCTTTTTGGCAGAGGTTCTCCCATTTCCAAAATTTCACAAAATGAAAGACAGACTGTAAAAAGCTGCTTTTTACATTCTGTCCTAATATGTTTCTTAGCGGAAGAGGGATTATTTAATCCAGTCTTCAATCTGTTGAGGGGTAGCCGGGAATCTGAGACCGGTATGCCAGTTTAATTCAGGGTAACCTTTCTGAAGAGTGGCATCTGCTTCCGACATTGGGCTTTCGTAGGAGGTACAGAACGGATAAAGTTGCTTGCCTTTAAAATCTACACCGTCAAGGAATGTTCGGATTACAGCTGGTTCTTCGTGCCACCATATAGGAAAGCCGATGAATATTGTGTCATAGTCATTGA